>SHWM01000088.1 GCA_009693835.1 Alphaproteobacteria bacterium | reverse complement strand
CTGGCTGTCCAACTGGCCGGTCATCACCCGCCACAGATCTTCCAGACTGATGGTGATCCTGCAGGGGGCGTCGCCATTCTCCCTCAGAATTCGGTGCGGCATGTTCCGGCAGTCCACAAAGATATGGCCATCGGGGCCAAGGTCGTAGGCCCAGCAGGCGTTAATGCTGCTGCCGGCGCTGATTTTTGCCGACACGGCGGCAATGACCAGTTGCATCATTTCTTCTTTGGACGGCATCGCGTGAACCATGTTCAATTGTTACAAGCGGCATTTTAACAGACCGGCCCCTTGAACACAGCCACTTATTTTTTTCCTAAATTTCTTCCTGGACGCCAATTTTCACCACTTGTGGGATGGGCAGATGGAAATAATCCACCGCGGACTGGGCATTGCGGGACAATCCGATGAACAGGCGCTCGCGCCAGCGCGAAAGTACCGGCAGGCGGGCCGGAACAAAGCTGACGCGCCCGACAAAATAGGATGTGGTCAGTTTGTCAAAACTGACCCCCACCTGACGCAACAGCGCAAGTGCCGCGGGCTGCGCTGGGCGCGCGCCATCAACGCCAGAATGCCGCCCTCGCCATTATTATCGACGCGCAGGATCAGCAATACGTATTTGATACAGACGACTAGGATCAGCGACCAGATAATCAGGGACAGCGTGCCCAGTATCTCGGCGCGCTCCGGCTTGAAGGGGCCATTATCATCAAACGCCAGACCAAACGCATAGATCGGACTGGTGCCGATGTCACCGAATACCACCCCAAGCGCCCCCATTAAAAGCGGTGCGCTTGTCCTGCCGGTGGATTTATGCATAAAAAGCCAGCAACTAGGCCTGAAAAATGGCGCGCCCGAAGAGATTCGAACTCCTGACCCCCAGATTCGTAGTCTGGTGCTCTATCCAGCTGAGCTACGGGCGCCCGGTAACGCTTGCGCGAATTCATGTCTGGCGCGCGAACCTAATCAAATGCGCGCGTATTGACAAGCATTCATAATTGGCTTTTGTATGATCATGGTTTGTGCCGTGACGCGTCACGATAACCGCTTGTCGCGCATCGATGCGATGCTTTATCATTTGCCGGCGCGGAGGATGAGAATCATCTAGGTTCAAATCACCATATTCTGCTATCGGAAGTGGGTCGGTTTCCAGTGCATCGTCGGCGGGTATTCTGGGGTCGTTGAAGGGGATTGCTTTGCTTAGATCGCGAGCTGTAGTCAGTGCGGCTTCCATGCTGCTTTTTGCGTTACTTTCCGGCTGTTCGGGAACCGCGGATTCCTTGTGGTCTTCCATGTCTGGCAAGAAATCTGCCGGCGGCGCGGGGCAGATTGCCGTTCCGCCTTCGCAGGGCGAGCTGGCCGGTCAGCCGGTTATTGAATCGGCCGCCGCGGGCGCACCGCCGATTTTGGGGAATACGAATTTCTCGCCGATGGGCCCGTCGCAGGGCGCGCCCACCGGTACGATGGTTGGTCAAAGGGTCATACAGTTGCGCGGCGAACTGGCGGCGCTCAACACCCGCATTGGACAGCATAATACCCACCTTCAGGAATTGCGGGCGGTGACAGCGGGCAATGCGCAGCGCTATCATGGCACCGTTGCTGCGGTGACAGCGCGTTTGCAGCTAGGCACTACGCCTGGCAATCCCATTGTCATCAATCAATGGAATGCCGCACAGGCGGATCTGGACCGGTTGAGTTCCGACATTTCGTCCCTGAATGGCTTGAGCAACGCGGTGGCGGAAGACGCTGGCATGGGCGAGTTCATGCTGGAAACCGCGCGGGCCACCTATGGGCTTGCCGGGGCGATTGACGAAGATCATCGCCAGCTTGGCATTCTGGAAGATGAAACCAACCGCAGCCTGGTGCTGATTCAGCGCCTGCTTGGGGAATTATCTCAGGATATCAGCCGCCAGACCGCTTATGTGGGCAACGAACGCGCGCGGCTGACCACACTGGCCAACAGCATCAACAAGGGTGTGATGTATGGCGAGACACTGGCTTCGGGCGCGTCACTTCCCCCCCTGGGCAGCCCTGCGGCCATGTCGGGCGGCGGCATGGCCATGGCTGGCCGGCCATTGGTGGTGATCCGTTTTGACCGCGCGGATGTGGATTTTGAACAGCCGCTTTATTCCGCGCTGACACGCGCGCTTGAAAGCCGTCCGGATGCGCGCTTTGATGTGGTGTCGGTGGTGCCTGCGGGCAGCAATGCTTCCGATATGCGGCGCAGCCAGACCCAGTCGCGGCGTAACGCGGAAGCTGTCATGGCGTCCATTGCAGATATGGGGCTTCCGGCCAGCCGGTTGAGCATTTCGTCCACGACCAGCGGCGAGATTTCCAGCAACGAAGTACGGGTCTATATGCGGTAAAAGCACTCTAAACCGGGCCAATAAGAAGGAAAAATCCCATGCGCGTAGGACTGCTCATCGCCTTCACTCATCCTAACGCGACACAGGCCACCACCCGCGCCATTGGTGAAAGGGCCGATAGACGAGGATTTCATTCGCTGTGGCTGGCCGAGCATGTGGTGCTGTTCGATGAGTATAATTCCTCATATCCGTATACGCCAGACGGCAAGATCGCGCTAGGCGAGGAGGCGGGAATATTAGAGCCGTTCACAACAATGGGATATCTAAGCGCGGTTACGCAAAATATCCGGCTTGGAACCGGGATTTGTCTGTTGCCGCAACGCAACCCTCTTTATACGGCCAAGGAAGTGTCCAATGTCGATCATCTATCGAATGGGCGTGTGGATTTTGGCATTGGCATTGGCTGGCTGCGCGAAGAATTCGAGGCGCTCGGCGTGGACTGGGCGCGGCGCGGCGCGCGCACCGATGAATATGTTCAAATCCTGAAAACCCTTTGGTGCGACGCCGAATCGCAATATCGCGGAGAGTTCCATAATTTGCCGCCATGCCGCATGTATCCCAAGCCGGTGCAAAAGCCGCACCCGCCGATCTATGTGGGCGGTGAGACCGACGCCGCGCTGGGCCGTGTGGCGCGGCTGGGCCAGGGCTGGTTTGGTGTCTATCATACGCCACAAACCGCGGCCGAACGGATAGGCAAGCTTTCGTCGCTGCTATCCGAACAGGGACGCGCCTTAACCGACGTGGATGTGACCGTCGGCGTGCCGTTCGGTGTGCAGCCCTCGATGGACGAGGTGAAGCGCTTTCGTGATGCCGGCGTCAACCAGTTGATATTGCCGATTTTTCTGCAGCGCGCGGAAGCGACGCTGGCAGATATTGATGATCTGGCGAAACGGATAGTCGAACCCGCCGCAGCGCTTTAGATATTGTGGGTGTCGCGGTAGCTGCGCATATGGGCCAGGCTTGTGGCCTCATACACTCCCCGCGACAGGGCGCGGGCCACACAATCGGCGGCAATGCCCCCGATCAATGACAGGCTGAGGGGTTCGGACCCCTGAAACCCGGCCCTTCCGCTCGCCAGGCAAAACACTACATCCCCGTCCAATGGCGTGTGCACCGGGCGCACCGCGCGGGCAAAGCCATCATGCGCCATGATCGCGACCCGTTGCGCCTGCGCCTTGGTCAGAATGGCGTTGGTGGCCACGACACAGATGGTGGTGTTGCCCCCTGGCGACGCTTCCATTTTGCTGCCCGCCATCTGCGAGGGGTCGATCGTCCCGCGATAGGGCGCCTGCATGCCCAGTTCATTATTCATCGCCAGCGGGGCCGCCCAGAAAGTGCTGCTGCCGGGGATGACGGGAGAGCCGAACGGATTGGCGGCCACCAATGCGCCTACCTGTAAATCCGCACCCAGCAATCCATCCTTCAAAATGGCCGAGGCGCTGCCCAGCCCGCCCTTGTAGACACCGGCCCCCGCGCCCAGTCCAGCCCCTGCATTGCCCAGACGGAATTCACGCGCCGCAGCCGCGCAGGCGGCGATACCCAGCGCGCGATAAGGCGGTGTCATGCCCCAGCCCTTGTCGCCGCCATTTGCAAGATCGAAAAGAATGGCGGCAGGCACGATCGGGGCCGGGACCGAATTTTCGCTCATGCGGAAGCCGCGCCCGCGCGACCCCAGCCAGGCGGTCACCCCGCTGGCGGCGTCCAGTCCATACACCGAACCGCCCGACAGGACAATTGCGTCCACCTTGTCCACGAGGCAGGTCGGGTTCAACAGATCGGTTTCGCGTGTGCCGGGCGCGCCGCCGCGAATATCCACCCCGCCCGTGCAGGGCCATTCGGGCAGCACAACGCTGACGCCGCTGCGCACAGCCATGTCTTCGGCATTGCCGACATGGATGCCATCCACGTCGCTGATCAGGTTCAGGGGGCCAGGAACAACGCCTGGTCCGGAAACTTTAATTGTCATGCGGACATATTATAGCATTAATGGTGAGCAAGGAATTGCCATACGTCATTTATCACCAGACTATTGGGAAAGTGATTTGGGGCTTACATGCGTTTTTGGACAGGGAAAATTTCATGCCGGGCCTGACACGATGCGTAATTATGATGCTTCTGTTCGTATGCGCCAGCCCAGGTGTCCATGCGGCGGTTTATGCGGAACGCCATATGGTGGCGGCGGCGCATCCGCTGGCGGCCGAGGCGGGACGCGAGATGTTACGCAAAGGCGGCACGGCTGTGGATGCAGCCATTGCGGCGCAGGCGGTTCTGGGGCTGGTCGAGCCGCAGTCCTCAGGCCTGGGCGGCGGCGCGTTCATGCTGTACTGGGATCACGCGCATAAACAGATCAGCGCCTATGACGGGCGCGAAACCGCGCCCGCCGCGGTCACCCCGGATCAGTTTCTAAAACCCGATGGGCAGCCGCTCGGGTTCCGCGATGCCTTTACCGGGGGCCGGTCTGTCGGTGTTCCAGGCGTTGTCGCCATGCTGGCGATGGCGCACGAAAAGTACGGAAAACTTCCGTGGGCTGATTTGTTTGCGCCCGCCATCACGCTTGCGGAAAATGGCTTTCCGGTTTCGGCGCGTCTGCGGCTGATGGCCGGCATGATGCCCAGACTGGCGGACTTTCCGCAAACCCGGGCGCTGTACTTCACCAAGGACGTTCCGCCGCAGCCGCTGCCTGCGGGGACGATATTACGGAACCCAGACTATGCGCGCAGTCTGCGCATGATAGCCGATGCCGGCCCGCGCGCCTTTTACACAGGCGACCTGGCCCGCGCGATAGTGGACGCGGTGAAGGCGCAGGGCGGGGCGATGACGCTGGAAGATCTCGCGAAATACCGGCCGAAACTGCGCCAGCCAGTGTGCGGCGACTACCGGAAATACCGGGTCTGCGGCATGCCGCCGCCGACATCCGGCGGGGTAACCGTGCTGGAAATTCTGGGAATGCTGCAAAATTTTAATATGTCCGCCCTGAAGCCCGATTCGGTGGACGCCCTGCATCTTCTGGCCCAGGCGGGAAGACTGGCCTATGCCGATCGCGGCAAATATCTTGGCGACACGGATATGGTCGATGTGCCGGTCAAGGCGCTTATTTCCCCGCGCTATCTGGCCAGCCGCGCGCGGCTGATGCAACTGGGCCATATTGACCCTGCGCCGGTGTACGCGGGCCAGCCACAGCGGCGGGCCGGGAATGATTTAGCGCCCAATGTGGATGTTTCATTGCCATCCACCAGCCATGTCTCCATCATCGATGCGCAGGGCAATGCGGTATCGATGACCACTTCTGTCGAGGCGCCTTTCGGCAGCCACGTCATGGCGGGGGGCTTTATCCTGAATAATCAGTTGACGGACTTTTCCTTTGTGCCCGTTATTGAGGGGCTGCCCGTCGCCAACGCAGTCGCGCCCGGCAAGCGGCCGCTTTCGTCCATGTCTCCAACGCTGGTGTTTGATAAAGACGGGGCGCTCTACGCATCTCTCGGTTCGCCCGGCGGCACGCGCATTATCGGCTATGTGGCGCAGACATTGGTGGGGCTGCTGGACTGGGGGTTGGATATGCAGGCGGCGATTGATCAACCGCGGATTAACAACCGCAACGGGCCGGTGGAACTGGAGGCTGGAACAGCGCTGGAAGCCCTTGCGCCACGGCTGACAGCGCTTGGGCATACGGTGGAAATTCAGCCCACTTTCAGCGGCGTACAGGGCATCCGGGTCGTGGGCGGAAAACTGGAAGGCGGTGCGGACAAACGCCGCGAAGGCGTGGCGATCGGCGATTAGCGGTAGGCGATGATGAACAGCCTGCGGAAACTGAACAGGGTTTTGCCGTCCTGGCGGCGGGGATAGGCCACCCGTAATCTGGCCGCGAGCATATCCAGATAGTGCGACCGGTCCGGCTCCTCCAGCGCCGCCATAATGGACACCAGCGCCGTCCCCTTGATCCAGTCCAGCACGGGGTCCTCTCCGTCCATCACCTGCAGATAATCGGTTTCCCAGATGTCGATCATGCGGCTCAGCGGGGCCAGCAAGTCATAATAAAAATCCGGCGGGCGAACAGGTTCGTCCCGCAGTTTGGCGGCCAGCCGCGACGCCCAGGGGCCCTCGCGGGCCACTTCGTGCAGCAGCCGGTGGCTGGGCGCATCAAAATTGCGCGGCATCTGCACGGCAAACGCCCCGGATGGCGCGACATGCGACATCAGCGCCGGAAACAGGTGCGCGTGCCCGTCCAGCCATTGTAGGGTCGCGTTGGAAAATACCAGATCGGCAGGTTGCGCCGGACGCCAGGTTTTCAGATCGGCTTCCAGCCATGTAGCGGCGGGGCCGTCTTTTCTGGCGCGTTCCAGCATCTGGGGCGAATTATCAACCCCCGTTATTTCCGCATGCCCCCAGCGCTGGCGCAGGGCGTGGGTGGAATTTCCCGGACCACACCCCAGATCCACGATTTTATCCGGCTGCTCCAGCGCGATACGGGCGATCAGTTCGTGCGACGGGCGTGTGCGCAGATCGGCAAAGGTCAAATACTGCGCCGGGTTCCAGGGCATATTCTAAACTTTCGTGAAAGGGGTTGATCTGCCAAACGGGCTTATGGCGCTGTCAGGAATTTCAATCCGGAACACCGTGCCGGAAGCTCCCGTGCGCAGCAACAGCAGATCGCCGTCATGCGCACGCGCCAGATCCCGCGCAATGATAAGGCCGAGTCCGGTCCCGCCGGCACTGGTGCTGCCCGCAAACGGCTCGAACAGATTTTCTCTCGCAATAGCAGACAGGCCCGGCCCGTCATCTATCACATCAAGGGTCACCATCGGGCCAGAGCGGCAAGCTTCCAGCCGGACGGAGCCGTCACCCTGCATCGCCTGAGCCGCATTGCGGCCAAGATTTTGAACCATCCGGAAAATATGATCCGGATCGGCGTCGATCTCGAGACGGGCGTCCGTAGCGTTAACCCATTGCAGCTGGTTATGGGGCGGCTGGCAGACACTGGCCCCAATTTCATCCAGCAGAGGAGAAAGTTCAAAGCGCAAACGGCGCGGCGGTTTCTCACGCGCCCCGCCATAGGATAATGTATCCGCACACAGATCAATGGCGCGCCGGACGGAACCGATCAGAAGCGGCGTCAGACGCCGGACATTCGGATCATCCACTGCCAGCAGGCGGTCCGACACCATCTGCACACTGGCCAGAATATTGCGCAAATCATGGTTTATCTTGCTAACGGCGGTGCCCAGTTGCGCTAGCCGCGCCTTTTGTTTCAGCGCCTGCCGTACGGCATTCTGCATACCGGACAGTTCACGCTCCGCCACGCCGATTTCATCCGTGCGGGTTGAAGGCCTGATTTCATGACGCGCCTCTTCCGGCTGATCGCGGAAGCCAATCATGCTGGCGGTAAGGTTACGGATAGGCTTGATCATCAGGGTATGCAGGGTCACATAGATAAGCGACGCGGTAAAAAATGAAATCAGCAGCGAAAGCCCGGCCAGTTTCCAGGAATAATCGATCATGGCGTGCCGCAGCGGCGCCTCACGCATGACGATGTCAATAATGTCCCCGCCGCCGTGGGCAGGCGCGTTCATCGCGCGGATAAAGCGGCCATCACCCGCCAGAAGGGTGCCGAAGGCGTCCATGATGGCGTCCAGCGGACCTACATTGCGCAGATCAAAATGCGCGTCGATATTGGCGGGCAAATCTCCCGAGAGCATCAGGAACCGGACACTGTCGCGACGCATCGCAACCGCCAGCACATCTGCATTGGTCAAAAGTTCAGCTTCAAGATAAACCGGCAGCGTATTGTCCTGCGCTGCCTCGACCGCAAGGCTGGCGATCTGGGCGCCGGCAATCTTGTTGTTGAGATATTGTAACCGGAAATAGGCGATCGACGGCACATAGATCATTATGGAGGAGATCAGGACAAAGGCGATGGTAAGGACCATCAGCCTTCCCGACAACCCGATCTTCGGATTCAATGATCGCCACATAACGCCGCAGCCTGTCCTGGAGCGATTTTACCTTTTATGATTGAACCAACGGGTTCAATCATAAAAGGTAAAATCGCTCTAAATTATCAAATGGACCCTGTTTTACGGATCAGACAAGATCGCCTAGAGCAATTCCATCTGATCCGAACATGGTCTGGGATAGTCCTCAATCTTATTTTCGCCTCGCTGGCAGTTTGACTGCAAATATGACACGGAATCATTTTGTCTGCCATGGCCGCGTTGGCCGGAATGGCCACCGGTCCGCCATATGTTTCACCGGCGGGATTGATTGGTTGTAGGAAGTGATTTATCGCAACTATCTGCTATTCTACGGTTTCAGGCCCACCGGCGCTTCGATTCCTTAGCTACAAAGTGATCCCGCATTTCCACTCATTCACATAGGCGCGCCTCTGTTGTGCGGGCATGGCTTTGGGGCCTTGCCGCTGTGGCTTTTGCGCCAATTATCGTTTTCGGCGCCAACGGCACGGTTATTTTACTCGTGCTCGTTGCTCTGGCCGCGCCTGGGTTTGCCGCCTGGCGGCGAGCACTTGTGGTAATGGCGGGACAGCCGGTTGGATGGGCGCTGGGCGGTTTATTGATGCTGGCCGCCCTCAGTCTTGCCTGGGCGCCCGCGCCTCTTATGTCGCTGGTTAATTTGTCCCGTCTCTTTATTTTGTGGTTCGGCGGCTGCGCGGCGCTGGCGGCTGCGAGAGAGGCCCCAGAGGATATCCTGAAATGGCTGGTGCGGCTGCTGCCCGCTGGCGTCTGTCTGGCGCTGATATTTTACTGGATCGAAATCGCCACCTCCGCGAGGCTGATTTCGCTGTTTACGGGTTTGCATGCGGCGATGCAGGCGCGCTATCCCACACCGGAGGAGCAGGAATATTACCGGCTTGTGTATGGCTTTGGCGCGATCAGCCGGGGCGCGGGGCTGCTGTCGATTTTTGTGTGGCCGGCTATCGTCTGCTGCACGATCCTGCTCCCCGGCAGGGGAAAATGGCTGGCGGCGGCGCTCGGCATTGCGGTGTTTGTGACAGTATGCCGGCTTCCAATGGGGGCGGCCCCTCTGGCGATGGCGGTGGGGACCGGGGCTTTTGCGTGGGCATGGGTTTCGCCGTGGGGTGCGCCGCGTCTGATGGCGCTCCTGATCATCGTTCTGATTGGCGTGACGCCGTTTATTGCCTATCAGATCCCGCGCCCCGAAACAGTGGGCATCGAGAAACGAGAACTTCCAGGCTCCTGGCAGCACCGGGTGGAAATCTGGCATTACACGGCCCGGAAAATTGCCGATAAGCCCCTTTTGGGATGGGGTTTTGATGCATCACGCACTCTTGGCGGCACGACCCAGTTTGTTCTGGAACAGCCCGATGGCGCCAAAATAACCTGTCCCGGCATCAGCCTGCTGCCCTTGCATCCGCATAACGGGATATTGCAGGTATGGCTGGAAATGGGTGCTGCCGGGGCTTTGCTGGTTATGGGGATGATTTATGGAATAGGGCAAAGCCTGGCTGGCATTGTGCGCGAACATGGGCGTCTTGGCGGTGCGATGGCCAGCGCCGTAACCGCCAGCGCCCTATCCCTCAGCCTGCTGAGTTTTGGGCAGTGGCAGAGCTGGTGGCAGGCCAGCCTGTGGCTCAGCGCGGTCCTTTGTCTTGCAGTGCTGCACGGGCTTAGAGCAACATCTGATCATCTGGAGATATGAGCGATTCCAGTGGATCACATACTGCTCTAATCCTCGTTAAAGCGCAGGCGGGTCCTGGCGGGGGATTTTGCCTTCTTCCCTGCATCCCGGCTAAGCCCCTGCGCTACCAGCCTGCCAAGATATTCATTCCATAATTTTTCATGGCTCAACCCAAGTTCGTAAAAATACGCCCAAGTATAAAGCCCGGTATCATGGCCATCATCAAAATGAATGCGCAACGCATAATTACCTACGGGATCAAGCCGGGTGATGGCCACATCACGTTTTCCAGCCACCGTTACCTCCTGGCCGGGGCCATGGCCTTTTACCTCGGCGCTTGGGCTGTGCACACGCAGAAATTCCGCGCTCAGGCGAAACAGGCTGGCGTCATCAAAACTGATCTCCAGAATATTTTCGGCCTGTTTCAGTTTTACTTCCAGCGGCCATGGGCTGGCGTTGCTCATTTAATGCCTTCCGCCAGTGGGCGCGCTTCATCGGGCAGCATGATCGGGATGCCGTCACGAATGGGATAGGCCAGACCGGCCTTGCGGCTGATCAGTTCATTGGCCACCGGATCATATTCCAGCGCCGATTTAGTCAGTGGGCAGACCAATATCTCCAGAAGCCTGGGGTCGGCCCTGGTGCTGCCGGCCGCGTTATTATCCGTCATGTTTTTGTTCCTTGGAAATCCTGCTTATTGCAATGTGGCGTCCGCCGGCGGCTCGGTGCCCGCCACGGCCATTTGCAATAGCGTGATAAGGGTTTGTGCGCGCTCACTCAGGGTTTGCGCTTCCAGCAGGGCCTGCTTTTCCGGCAGCGCAAACGGGCAGTTCATCGCCAGCATATTCACCAGATCCTCGGTCGGCGTGTTTTCAACGGCTTTCCAATCGGTGTTCAGACGTAGCTGTCCCAGATAAAGTTTCAGGTCCGCCAGCAGCGCCGCCCTGTCGACCGCACCCGTTCTTCCGGGCGCAAGATCGCCGGCATAGGGTGCAAAATCCGCCACCACCTGACGATACAGAGTGGTGACCGGCAATTCCTCGCGCACCTGGAAACGGCAGAGGCCGTTCAGGATAATATGATAACGTCCATCGCCGGCCTCACTGAACGAGACCAGCCGCCCCAAACAGCCGACAGAATATAACTGCTGGCGATCAAGACGGCCAATCCCCTCGGGAACCCCGCCGCGCTGTTCATTATGAGGCTGTATCATGCCTATGACCCGGTCATGGGTCAGCGCGTCATCCACCATGGCGAGATAGCGCGG
>SHWM01000009.1 GCA_009693835.1 Alphaproteobacteria bacterium | reverse complement strand
TTTCTGGACGAGATCAAAAAGCATTATGTGGTCACCGCCCGGGCCAAGGGGTTGAGCGAGCGCGAAGTGCTGTACGGGCATGTGTTCCGCAACGCCATGCTGATTGTGATTTCCGGTTTTCCCGGCGCGTTTATCGGCATTTTCTTTGCCAATTCGCTGTTGATCGAGACCATATTTTCTCTGGATGGCCTGGGTCTGCTGTCGTTTGAATCCATCATTAACCGCGATTACCCGGTGGTGTTTGGCACGCTCTATATTTTCTCGCTGATGGGGCTGGTGATTTCACTGGTCAGCGATCTGACCTATGCCTGGGTGGACCCGCGCATTGATTTCGCGAGCCGCGAGGTATGAAAATATCGCCCATAGGCCGCAGACGCTGGGAGAATTTCAGGGCCAACCGGCGCGGCTACTGGTCCACCTGGATTTTTCTGGTGCTTTTTTTCGTGACCCTGTTTGCGGAACTGATCGCCAATGACAAACCCTTGCTGCTGCGTTTTGACGGGCAGTATTATTTTCCGGCCTTTGTTTCCTATCCCGAAACCGTGTTCGGCGGGGATTTCGACACCGAGGCGGATTATCGCGATCCGTTTCTGAAAGACCTGATTGCCGCCAAAGACGGGCGCATCTATTGGGCGCCCATCCGCTACAGCTATAACACCATCAATCTGGATCTGCCGGTGCCCGCACCCGCGCCGCCGTCCGCTGATAACTGGCTGGGTACGGATGATCAGGCGCGTGATGTGATGGCGCGCCTGATATACGGCTTCCGCATATCCGTGCTGTTTGGCCTGACCCTGACCCTGTTTTCTTCCGCCGCCGGGGTGGTTGCGGGCGCCGTGCAGGGTTATTTCGGCGGCTGGATCGATCTGGGATTTCAGCGCTTTATCGAAGTCTGGACATCGGTGCCGATCATTTATCTGCTCATCATTCTGGCGGCGGTGATCGAACCCAATTTCTGGATTTTGCTGGGCATCATGCTGGCGTTTAGCTGGATTGCCCTGGTGCCGGTGGTGCGCGCCGAATTTCTGCGCGCGCGCAATTTTGAATATGTCCGGGCCGCGCGCGCCCTTGGCGTCGGCAATATCGCCATCATGTGGCGGCATATGCTGCCCAACGCCATGGTGGCGGCGCTGACCTTCATGCCGTTTATCCTGAACGGTTCGATCACTACCCTGACGTCACTGGATTTTCTGGGCTTTGGGCTGCCGCCGGGTTCGCCCTCGCTGGGGGAATTGCTGGCGCAGGGCAAGAATAATATTCAGGCGCCCTGGCTGGGCATCACCGCTTTCATGGTGATCGCCGTCATGCTCAGCCTTCTGGTTTTTGTGGGCGAGGCGGTGCGCGATGCGTTCGACCCCCGCAAGGCGCTGGGCGCGAAATGAGCGATCAGCCGCTTTTACAGGTGCTCGATCTCTCCGTGGCGTTCCGCGAGGGGCGTGACGTGCTGGCGCTCGACCGCGCCTCTTTCACGCTGGAGAAGGGCAAGACGCTGGCGCTGGTGGGGGAATCCGGATCGGGTAAATCCATAACCGCGCTGAGTATCCTGCAATTGCTGCCCTATCCGGCGGCGCGCCATCCTGGTGGCTCCATCCGGTTTGCGGGACAGGAATTGATGGGCGCGGACGAAGCCGTGCTGCGCAAGGTGCGCGGCAACCGCATTTCCATGGTGTTTCAGGAACCGATGACCAGCCTCAATCCCCTGCATCCCATATCGCGTCAGGTTGGCGAGATACTGGAGCTGCACAAGGGCTATCGCGGCGAGGCGATACAGGCGCGGGTGCTGGAACTGCTGCATCTGGTGGGCCTGCGCAACGCCGGGGCGCGGCTGGGAGCCTATCCGCATGAGCTGTCGGGTGGCGAACGCCAGCGGGTTATGATCGCGATGGCGCTGGCGAATGAGCCGGATCTGTTCATTGCGGATGAACCCACCACCGCGCTTGACGTCACCGTGCAGGCGCAAATTCTGGAACTTTTGCAACGCCTGCAAAAGCAGCTTGGCATGGCGATGCTGCTGATCACGCATGATCTCGGCATTGTCAGCAAAATGGCGGATCAGGTATGCGTCATGCTGGGCGGCAAAATTATTGAATCGGGTCCGGTAGAGCAGGTGTTTGGTCATCCCCAGGAAGAATATACGAGACATCTGATCGCTTCCGAGCCAAAGGGCGGCCCGAATACGCCCCCCGATGGGGCGCCTGTGATGCTGGAGGCTGAAGACGTGAAGGTCTGGTTTCCCGTCAAGCGCGGGTTGTTCAGCCGGACCCAGAATTATATCAAGGCCGTGGATGGAATTTCCCTGCAGGTGCGGGCGGGTGAAACATTGGGGATTGTCGGCGAATCCGGTTCGGGAAAAACCACGCTTGGCCTCGCCATTTTGCGGCTGATAGCATGCCAGGGGACGATCCGCTTTGCAGGCGCGCCGATCCATGGCCTCAACAGCAGGCTAATGCGCCCGTTGCGAAAGGACATGCAGATTGTGTTTCAGGACCCCTATGGTTCGCTCAGCCCCCGGATGTCCGTAGGCCAGATCATCCTCGAGGGGCTTCGTGTGCATGGAAATATTCTGGATACAGACGAACAGAGGAAAATAGTGTCAGAGGCGTTGACCGAGGTGGGACTGGACCCCGCCATGCAGGACCGTTATCCGCACGAATTTTCGGGCGGGCAGCGGCAGCGGATCGCCATTGCCCGGGCCATGGTGCTGCACCCGCGTCTGGTGGTGCTGGACGAACCGACCAGCGCCCTGGACATGACCGTGCAGGCGCAGATCGTGGATCTGCTGCGCGATTTGCAGGCGCGGCACGGATTGGCCTATCTGTTTATCAGCCACGATCTGAAAGTGGTGCGCGCAATGGCCAATCAGGTAATGGTGATGCAGGCGGGCCGGGTGGTGGAACAGGGCGCTGCGGACCAGATATTCGAGCATCCGCAGACGGATTATACCAGGGCGCTGATGGCGGCGGCGTTTTCGCTGGAGGCCACCCATTCCGGCGCTGTGCGGGTCTAACCTGTTATCTGCTGCAGGGTCAGATCGAACAGTTCCTGCGGCGAGGCGCCCGATTGCTGCGCGTGGCACCAGTCAGCAGTGAGTAGAATGGCGCTGTCCACATCATGCCGGGGGCGCCAGTTCAGCTCTTCACGCGCCTTGCTGCAGTCCAGTTCCAGATGCGCCGCCTCGTGGGGCTGGTTAGCGTGCGATTCCTGCCTCCAGTGCGCCGCAAATTCATGTGCGCGCATGTGTTCGGCCAGCCGCCCGATCACGTCCGCCACGCTGCGCACGCTATTGGTTTCCGGGCCAAAGTTCCACGCCGTGGCATAACGCGGTCCGTCTGCCGTCAGCGCCTGGGCAAGCACCAGATAACCGCGCAATGGATCGCAGACATGCTGCCAGGGGCGGGTGGCGTGCGGATTGCGGATAAGCAGTTCCCCTCCCGCGCGCCAGGCCCGCATGGCGTCGGCGATCAGCCGGTCTTCACCCCAGTCGCCGCCGCCGATGACGTTGCCCGCGCGCGCCGTGGCGATGGCCGGCCCGCCCTCAGACGAAAACGAGCGCCGCCATGCGCTGACGGCGATTTCAGCCATGGCCTTGCTGGCGCTATAGGGATCATGTCCGCCCAGCCGGTCGCCTTCGGTATAGGCCTGTTCGTGGCCGGTGTTTTCATAAACCTTGTCCGTGGTGACGATGACGATGGCGCAAACCCCATCATGGGCGCGGGCCGCCTCCAGCAGATGCACCGTCCCCTGGGCATTGACCGCAAAGGTTTCCACCGGCGTCCGGTAGGACCGCCGTACCAGAGGTTGCGCCGCCAGATGAAAGATAATATCCGGCCGGGCCCGGCAGATGGCCTGCCGCAGGCCCTCCAGATCTCGTATATCGCCGATCTGGTGATGCATACGGCCACCCAGCCGCGACGGAAGATCCAGCGCCGCGAACATGTCCTCTGCACGCTCGGGCGCCAGTGCGTATCCGGTAATTTCCGCACCCAGATGCGCCAGCCAGATGCTGAGCCAGGCGCCCTTGAATCCGGTATGGCCGGTAAGCAGGACTCTTTTTCCCGGCCAAAAGCGCGGATCAACCGCCATGGGCGGTTCCGGAATCGGTTGGGGGTCACGCATTGCGCCATCCATTGCGTCAGTTACTGCTAATATACCTGCTTCTAAACGAATCACGCGGAAATTAAATGGCGATAGTGCGATGTGCGGCCTAGCCGGTTTTAGCGACCGGCGGCCGTCCCGGACAGGCGGCGCCGAGGCGCTGGCTGATCAGGTGCGGCGAATGGCGCAAAGTCTGAAGCATCGCGGTCCCGATGGCGAAGGTGTATGGGTGGACGCCCTTGCAGGCGTTGCGTTGGGTCATCAGCGGCTGTCCATCAATGATACGTCCTCGCAGGGCGCACAGCCAATGCAGTCCGGTAATGGACGCTATGTCATCGCCTATAATGGCGAAATCTATAATTTCCGGGAATTGCGCCAGGAACTGGAGCGGCGCGGCCATCCCTTTCGCGGTCATAGCGACACGGAGGTCATTGCGGAAGGCTTTGCAAGCTGGGGAATAGAGGAAACGGTACGCCGGCTGCTGGGCATGTTCGCTATCGCGGTTTGGGACAAGCAGGCGCGCAGCCTTACCCTGATCCGCGACCGGATGGGGGTCAAGCCCCTGTACTGGAGTTATCAGAGCGGGCTGTTTCTATTCGGTTCGGAACTGAAGGCGCTGCGCCGCTTTGATGGTTTTCGCCCTTACATTAATCCGGCTGCCGTGGGCGATATGGTCGCCTATTCCTATATCGCCGCCCCCCATAGCATTTATCATGGGGTCAATCAGTTGATGCCCGGCACGATGCTACGCCTGACCCAGGATGGCCGCGTACATTCCGAAACCTACTGGGATCTGGGAAAAATCGTGCGTACCGCCCGTGCGGGCACGGTCCCGGCTGAGACGGAAGCCTCGGAAGCGCTGGCGGTGCTGCTAAAGGATGCGGTGGCGCGGCGCATGGTGGCGGACGTGCCGCTGGGCGCATTCCTGTCGGGGGGCGTCGATTCCGCCCTCGTGGTGGCACTGATGCAGGCACAGAGTACGCGCCGCGTGCGCACATTCACCATCGGGTTTGCAGAAGACAGGCTGAACGAAGCGCCCTTCGCCCGGCAGGTGGCAGATATTCTTGGTACGGATCATACTGAACATTTATTTACGGCACAGGACGCGTTGCGCATCGTGCCCCAGCTTGCGGATATTTACGATGAACCGTTTGGCGATTCCTCACAGCTTCCCGTCTATCTGCTTTCCGCCATGACCCGGCGTCATGTGCGCGTCGCCTTGTCCGGTGATGGAGGGGATGAGCTGTTTGCGGGCTATGGCCGCTATCTGTGGTATGACCGCATTAGCCGTGGCCTGCGTCTGTTGCCGCCGCTGCTGCGCCGCTCGGTTGCCGGTCTGTTGCTGCGGACACCGGTGGCGCGGCTGGACAAATGTGCGGCCAGACTTCCTGCGCGTTTCCGGTTGCGGCAGCCCGGAGAAAAGCTGCATCAGCTTGCTGCCGCGATGGGGGCGCAGGACCGGGGCGGGCTGTATCAGATATTGATGCAACAGGGCGAGGCCCCGGACCGGTTCTTACGGCATCCGCCGCCGCCCCGTATTGGCCATGCGTTGCCGGTGAGCGATGCGTCTTTTATCCCGCATATGCAGTTTGACGATATGCAGGCCTATCTGCCCGGCGATATATTGACCAAACTCGATCGCGCCAGCATGGCGGCGGGGTTGGAGGCGCGTGAACCGCTGCTGGATCATCGGCTGGTGGAATTTTCATGGTCCTTGCCGATGCACCTGAAAATGCGGGACGGCGGCGGGAAATGGATACTACGCCAGTTGCTGGGCCGGTATCTGCCGCCCGCGCTGATAGACAGGCCGAAGGCAGGGTTCGCTGTTCCCCTGCAGGAGTGGCTGCGCGGCCCGCTGCGTGACTGGGGGGCGGCGCTGCTGGCGCCGGAGGCGCTCGGAAGGGATGAATTTTTTGACGCGCCGGCCGTATGGGCAGCCTGGGAACGGCTGCAAAAGGATAGCAGCGCCAGCCCGCAGCTATTGTGGAATGTCCTGATGTTCCAGGCCTGGAAACAGCGCTGGCACGGATGAAGACGCAATCGTCGCGGAATAGTGTGGAAATCATGTATAAAGTTTCACCGACTCAGCGCAGTCCGCACGGAATATCGGCATGAGCCTGTTATATAAAGCCCTCAATCAAGCCGCACAGCAGCGCGAAAATGGCGCGCTTAAAGCCGATCCCGCCACGCGGGGGTCTGGCCGTGCCGCCACCGCGCCGCTAGCGGAACGCCTGATGGCGCAGGGCGGTAAACCCAGATTCAACGCAGGCGGGCCGCGGCGTGTTGTCCGCGTCGTACTGTTTGGTCTTGCCGGGCTGGGCATGGCGGCCGTTTTACTGGCTTTGTTCGCGCCGCTCGCTCCGCCGCAGAAAACTGCAACCACCGAACCTGTTGCGCCCGGGCCCGTTGCTCCGGAAACAGCAGTGGCGCCCGGGCCGGAACCGGTGCCGCCACAGCCCAAAGCAACAGACCTGGAAGCAGGGAACGTTGTCACATCTGAAAATCCGGCGGCGCCCGAGGATGGGCAGGAGGACACCGAGCCGCCGCTAGCCGAATCGCCTTTGGCGCCGCAGGCCCGCATCGGGGCCGGATACGAACCAAAGGACTTTGCATCCCCGCAAAAGCGGATACTGGAAGGCGGCCTAGAAAAATATGTGGGCGCCCAACTGGCGCGGGAATCCGTTTCCGGCCTGCCGGCGCCGCTTGAAATTGACCGGACCGCGTCGGCGGCTATCGGCCACAATACGCCGGTGGAAATAACTGATGATACCGCCATTGTCCGTGAACGGTATGAAAGCGCGGCCGACATGCTCGAGCGTGGCCATCCGGACGAATCGTTGCAAATTTATGAGCAGTTATTGCGTAACAATCCCAAGGACCGGCTTGCCCTGCTGGGCCGGGCCGCCGCCTTGCAGAAGCTTGGCCGATCCCTGATGGCGGTTAGCGCCTATGAAGATGTGCTGGCGGCCCGCAATCTTGAAAAGGCGGTGTCACTTCAGCCTGAAAACAGTGAGTATGTTTTCAACCTGGCCGTCGCCTATGATAAATGGGGGCAACCGAAAGCTGCGTTGCGCTATTACCGCCAGTGCCTGGAGATGGCCGCGCAGAACCCGGATGGCCAGGTGCCGCTGGAAGCCGTACGCCAGCGCATGGCTTTTCTCGACGTGAAATGACGCCATGCCCTATCTGACGCATTTCAATCTGGCCGAACATCCATTTTCACTGACCCCTGATACCGCGCTGTATTTTCCTGGAATGGTGCATCAGGAAATCCATGAATCGGTGTATTACGCCGTTGAGCGGGGCGAGGGGATCGTCAAGGTTTCCGGAGAAGTAGGCACGGGCAAGACAATGTTGTGCCGCATGCTTCTGGACGCGCTGCGGGAAAAGGTGGAAATCGCCTATCTCAATAATCCGCGCGATGATGCGGATTGGGTGGTGCGCGCCGTATGCCGGGAATTTGGCATTGATGTGCATCGTTCGGATGATTTGTATGGCAGTCTTAATCGCTTTCTGATCAAGAAGCATGCCGAAGGCGTCGGCAGTATCGTCCTGGTGGATGAGGCGCAGGCGCTGGGCGAAACCGGTCTTGAATCCATTCGCCTGCTGTCCAATCTGGAAACGGATAAGCACAAATTATTGCAGATCGTGCTGTTCGGCCAGCTGGAGCTGGACCGGTTGCTGGCGAGACATTCGTTGCGCCAGGTCGCGCACCGGATAAATTTTTCCTTTCAGATGAAACCGCTGACAGAGACCGAATCGATCGCCTATATCCGCTACCGCGCCAAACTGGCGAGCAGCAACCCGGATGCGGCGATGGAAATTTTTATGGAACCGAGCATCAGGAAACTGGTGCGGGCAGGCCAGCACAATCCGCGCCTGATGAACATACTGGGTGATAAAAGCCTGCTGGCGGCCTATGCCGAAGGGGCCACCCAGGTGGCCCCCAAACATGTCCGCGCAGCGATAAAAGAAGCCCGTCAGCTCAGCCTGCGGCGGGCGGGCGGCTTTTTTCCCGTGCCGTGGTGGCTGCGTCCGGCGCCCGCGGCTCTGTCGTTGATTGTGATGCTGGCCAGCCTTGCTGTACTGGCGGCTTCGATCTATATCGCCGAAGAACGGCTGGGTCTGACGCACATCCGCCCCTGGCTAAACGAAACGGCGTCCCTGATCAGCCAAACCATCAGGCGATGATTTTCATTCCTGCGATGAATTATGCGGCGACGGCCCTGCTGGGATTGCTGTTCGGCAGCTTCGCGGGCCTTGTGGCGTACCGCCTGCCCAAAGGCGAAGCCGTTATGGCAGGGAGGTCGCGTTGTACGCAATGCGGGCACGCGCTTGGCGCAGCCGATCTTGTCCCGGTGCTTTCCTGGCTCCGGTCGCGCGGCCGGTGCCGCCATTGCGGCGGAACGGTTGCCTGGCGTTATCCGTTGATCGAGATCGCCACCGCGCTGCTGTTTGTGCTGGCGCTGATGGCGGCGGGGCCCGGCCTGAAGGTGATAATGCTGGGACTATTGGCGGTTGGGCTGGTGATTATCACCGCAATCGATCTGGAATACCAAATCATCCCGGACCAGATTTCACTGGCGTTGGCAGGGCTTGGCCTGGGCTATCAGGCCCTGGCGGATACTACTTTCGCAGGCTGGCTGTCGGCTGGCGCAGGAGCGGCGGCCGGGATTTCCATCGCATGGCTGCTGCGCGCCCTGTTTCAGCGCATCAAGGGGCGCGAGGCGCTGGGTCTTGGAGACGTGAAGTTTTTCGCCGTCGCCGGATTATGGACTGGCGTCCACGGGCTGGCTGATTTCATGATGTTTTCCGGGCTGGCCGGAATTCTTTTTGCGGCAGGCTGGCAATGGCGCGGCGGGGATGCGGTATTTCCGTTCGGGCCTGCGCTGGCCGCCGGGCTTTACGCTGTGGTGCTGCTGAAGGCGGGCGGCGCGCCACAGCCGTTAAGCCTGTTGATGATACGGTAACAGATAGGCTCTAATCTGGAAGCCGGTATTCAGACAGAAAGTACGGGGTCCATGATGGATATCAACGAACTGCTTGATTTCGCCATTCACAACCACGCGTCCGATCTGCACCTGTCGGGGGGCAGCCCGCCCGTGTTGCGCATTGATGGCGTGTTGCGCCGGATCAAGGCCGAGGCCCTGGGCGGGGATGGTATCCGCAGGATGGTGCACAGCCTGATGAGTGAAGCCCAGCGGGCCACTTTTGATACCGAACTCGAACTGGATTTTGCTATTTCATTCGGCCTTGAGGCGCGCTTTCGCGTCAATGCTTTTACGACCAAGGACGGTGCGGCGGCGGTGTTCCGGGTCATCCCCACAGTGATCCGTCCGCTCGAGGAAATTAACGCCCCGGCCGCGCTTGCACGTCTGGCGGAGCTTGATCGCGGACTGGTGCTGGTGACCGGACCGACAGGCAGCGGCAAGTCCACCACCCTCGCCGCCATGATCCATCATATTAATTGTACCCGCGCCTGCCATATTCTGACCATCGAAGACCCGGTTGAATTTGTACATGCGTCGCGTGAATCGCTGATCAATCATCGTGAGGTCGGCCGTGACACCCAATCCTTCGCGCGCGCCCTCAAAAGTGCGCTGCGCGAAGATCCGGACGTGATTCTGGTGGGCGAAATGCGCGACCGTGAAACCATTTCCCTGGCCTTGACGGCGGCCGAGACCGGGCATCTCGTGATGGGCACCCTGCATACCAGTTCGGCTGTCAAAACCATCGACCGCATCATCGACGTGTTCCCCGCAGGCGATAAGGACATGGTCCGCGCCACGCGGTCGACGTCGCTGGAGGCGGTTGTGGCGCAGGCCCTGATGCGGTGCGAGGGCGGGGGCCGCGTGGCGGCGCATGAAATTTTGATCGCCACGCCAGCCGTCCGCAATCTAATCCGCGAAAACAAGATACCGCAGATCTATTCCATGCTTCAGATGGGCCAGAAGTTCGGCATGCAAACCATGTCGGACGCCGTGGAGGCGCTGCGCGCCTCGGGCGCCATCAACAAGGAAGAAGCCGACAGAGTTCTTGAAAAAGCAGGCAGCATCCAGGACGAGGGAGACAGTCTGCCCCGCCCGGATGCGGCGCCTGCAAAACTGGTTGCGTCAACGCCGCCCGGGGCGCAACCCCAACCCGTGACGGCTGGCAAGGAGGGCTATTCGTTTTAAGCACGGGCGAGCCTTAACTGAAGGCGTTTACAAAATCGTTGCCTGAACAATGGCCTTCATGCGCTCCAGCAGCGCATATTCGTCCATGATGAAATCGGCGTCGATCCACCATTCCTCGACCTCGCGCAGCACCTCGCCGATCTTGGGGCCGTCCGGAACGCCCGCAAGCCGGGCGTGATGCCCATCCAGCGGCAGCCGCGGCGGCTTCCAGCTTTCGATCATGGGCAGCAAAGCGCGCCATTGCACCGTGTTTTGGGTTCGTCTGGCGTCGCCCGCCCAGCGCAGCATCGCCGCGTCGCGCATGATTTTCGGGGTCATCCGGTAGGCGGTCCGGCGCATTTCGCGCGCCGACATGTAACAGAATACCGGCAGCCTGGCGGACAACACAGCCACAAGCCGGTCGCGTTGGGCATTGGATAGCCGCAAGCGGGCGCCCACCTGGGCTGCTGCCGCCGCATCGTCGGGCAGCAGTGCGGCAAGCCGCAAAACCGGTTCAGGTTCAAAGAACGTCATGGCGTCAATTTCGGCCAGGCCGTTCAGGCGTTCCAGATTGACCGCCTCTGGTAATACGGCGCCAAGAATTCCGCTGGCCGCCATTTGCCGGAGCGCCGGCATGGGATTTTCAGCAGAAATCAGTTTGAGCAGTTCTTTGGCGACGCGTTCGGGCGACAATTTCGCCAGACCTGCGATATGCCGCGCACAGGCCTGCAACCCCCCGCTGTCAATCTCAGCTTTCCCGCACCAGGCATAAAAACGGAAGAACCGCAGAATGCGCAGGTAATCCTCCTGAATGCGCGCATCGGCATCGCCCATAAAACGGACCCGTCCGGCGATGGCGTCGTCCACACCCCCCAGCGGATCATAAATTGTTCCATCGGCCCCTGCGTAAATTGCATTCATGGTGAAATCGCGCCGCGCCGCATCGGCCATCCAGTCGGTGGTGTAGGCCACTTCGGCGCGGCGGCCATCGGTGGCCACGTCGCGGCGCAGGGTCGTGATTTCGACTGGCCGATGATTCGATACCGCCGTAATCGTGCCGTGATCAATGCCGGTTGGGACCGCCTTGATGCCGGCGGCCCCAAGCAATTCCAAACTTTTTTCAGGCGTGGCGGTGGTGGCGATGTCCACATCCACCTGCATGCCAGGATGAATGGCCCCGCGAATCGTGTCGCGCACGGCGCCGCCTACATATCGCGCCTCAACGTCTGTGCCGGCCAGCAAGGCGTGCATGACCCGGTTGACCTCTGGATCCGCGATCCAGCCGATCATCGGCAAACGGGAAGGCTTCATTGCTGCACCTCACCTGGCACCAGTCTGCCTTTCTCCATCCGCGCGGGCACATAGGTTCCGCCCGCATCCTCGCCGCCTACATAGGCCGTAATCAGCATACCGATGATGATCAGGCCCACGCCTGCCTGAAGTAATCTGGCAAACGGTATTTCATTCCATGCAATGGTAACGTCGTTGCGCCGCCGTGCCCTGGTGTAGAAATACAGCGCATATAAAATAAAAGGCAGAAAAAACAGGACAATATTCAGAAGCACAACCCGCAGCATTATCCATAAAGCCTGTTGAACAGATTGATCAGCATGCCAGCTGTCGCCCCCCAGATATTATAATCCTTGTAGGGCATGGCGTAATATTGCGCCATCCGCCCATGGAATTCGGATTCCTTGCGCTGATGATTTTCCGGATTCATCAGGAAGGACAGGGGAACTTCGAAAATTTCCGCCACTTCATAACTGCACGGTTTGAGCAGAAATCCCGGGCTGACGATGCCCACGATGGGTGAAATCTGAAATCCGGTGCCGGTGTGATAATTGTCCAGCCGCCCGACAATTTCCACATGGTGCGGCGGCAGTCCGACCTCTTCCTCTGCCTCGCGTAGCGCCGCCGCCACCGGATGTGCATCCGTGGGATCGACCCGCCCGCCTGGAAAGGCTACCTGTCCGGCATGCTTGTTCATGTAATCCGGGCGGCGCGTCAGAAGGACGGTCATTTCATCCGGGTGATCGATAATAGGCACCAGAACCGCCGCCGCCCGGAATTCTTTTACACCTGACAGCAGGACACGGCTATTCGACGGCGGCGTGATCTCCGGATGTATCAGGGTGTCCGGCAGCGTATCGCGCAGACGGTTGCGTATCAAATCTCGCATAAGGTTCGGCCCACCTGGTCTGACGGCATAAAGGGATAGAATAAATTGCTGCTCCAGACGCCAAACATGTTTTGGCCATCCACAGCCTCATCCACGCAAAGTTCCACCAGGTCGTAAAATATTGCCCGGTTGATGAGCGCCTCCAGCCGTCCCCGCACCAGCACATACGGCGAGGGCTCCAGTGTTCGCGGTTTCAGAGTCATGCGCAGGGGATGATCGGCATCCACTGATACCCAGTCATCGGCATTGGTCCGGAATGATAGAACCTGTTCGCGGCGCCGGTTCGCAACCTTCATTTCAATTGCGACGAAAGGCGCATCATCGACCTTTATGCCGATTTTTTCGACGGGCGTAACAAGATAATATTTACTGTCCGGATCCCGCCGCAACACGGACGCAAACATCTGCACCATGGCGATCCGGCCTATGGGCGAACCCATGTAGAACCAGGTGCCGTCCCGGGCGATTCGCATATCAATGTCACCGCAGAAATCCGGTTCCCACTTTTCCACAGGGGCCGGGCCCCGTTTGGCGCGCGACCAGATTTGCTGCTCAATTCCACGAAACAGGTCCGTGGGGCTGGCGGGGCGCGTTTGGCTCATGGTTCTGAATCATCCTTCTATGACACTAGATATAATAACGCTCCGGGTGAAAGAAGGCCTAATGTTTTGCTGCGCATGAGGGGCGGCTGGGATATAGTGTCCCAGATGCCCACGATTAGCGAGCCGCCTGCCGCCGTAATCCCTGAAATTGAAAGGGAAATCAGCCTTTTGGGCGACAAGATCGCCCGGGTCCGGGAAACCATTGGCCGCGTGATCATCGGCCAGGCGCAAGTGGTCGATCAGACACTTATCACCCTTCTGTCTGGCGGCCACGCCCTGCTGGTAGGGGTGCCCGGACTGGCCAAGACACGGCTGGCCGCGACCATGGGCACCGTTCTGGGACTAAATAATAATCGCGTCCAGTTTACGCCCGACCTGATGCCGGCCGATATACTGGGCTCCGAAGTGCTGGAGGAAAGCGCAACGGGCCAGCGGAGCTTCCGGTTTATCCATGGCCCGATCTTCTGCCAGCTATTGATGGCCGACGAAATCAACCGGGCCAGCCCGCGAACGCAATCCGCCCTGCTCCAGGCGATGCAGGAACATCACGTCACCGTGGCGGGCCAGCGTTATGATCTGCCGCTGCCGTTTCACGTGCTGGCCACCCAAAACCCTCTGGAGCAGGAAGGCACCTATCCGCTGCCAGAGGCGCAACTGGACCGTTTTCTCTTGCAGATCGATGTGGATTATCCTGATCTGGCCTCGGAACGGCAGATGCTGCTGGCGACAACGGGCGTCGAGCAAGCGGTTGCTGAAAGAATAATGAATGACGGAGAATTGGGCCGTGCGCAACGTCTCGTGCGGCAACTGCCGGTGGGTGGAACCGTCATCGACGCCATCCTGCATCTGGTGCGGTCCGCCCGGCCGGGTGATGTCACCCTGCCAGAATTCCATCAGCATGTCGCATGGGGGCCGGGGCCGCGCGCCAGTCAGGCGCTTATGCTGGCCATACGCGCCCGGGCGCTGCTCGATGGCCGCCTCAGCCCCTCAATAGACGATGTCGCCGCATTAGCGGGGCCCGTCCTGCGGCACCGGATGGCTCTGAACTTTACCGCCCGGGCGGAGGGTGTGACACTGGCCAATGTCATCAACAGGCTGGTGGAAACCCTGCCGTAATTGCCGGATAGCATGGGCATGGCCGAAACAGCGCAGGACAGGGAAGCAGCCGGCTCGATGATTTCCCTTCGCCGGGCTGCCGGTGCATTATCCAGCGCGCTGCCAGGCCTGATCCTGCAGGCGGAAAGGATTGCCAGCACTGTTTCCATTGGCGAACATGGCCGCAGGCGCCCGGGCATAGGCGAGGCCTTCTGGCAATTCCGCCATTACAGCCCTGGAGACGCGGCCAATAAAATCGATTGGCGGCAATCGGCGAAATCGCAGCATCATTTCGTGCGGGAAAACGAATGGCAGGGCGCCCAAAGCGTATGGTTGTGGTGCGACCGGTCGTCTTCCATGAATTATTGTTCCGCCTTTGCCTCCCAGACAAAACGGGAGCGGGCACTGATCCTTGGCCTCGCCCTGGCAAGCCTGCTGATGCGCGGGGGCGAACGGATCGGCTTGCTGCAACAGGACGGGCGGCTCCCCGCCTCCGGCCGCGCCGCCAATGCGCGGCTGGCCGAAAATATGGTGCTGGGACTGGGCGGTGAGAGTGATCTGCCACCCCTGTTGCCGTTACCGCGTTACGCCAGGCTGGTGTTGATCAGTGATTTTCTCTCTCCGCTGGAAACGATTGCGCCTTTGATCAATGCGTATGCCGCCAGCGGGGTGAAAGGGCATCTGCTTCAGATTATGGATCCGGCGGAAGAGGATTTTCCCTTTACAGGGCGCGTCCGGTTTGAGGGGATGAAAGGCGAAGCGGATGTGACCATTGGGCGCGTGGAAGATTTGCGCGGCGCCTATCATCGCCGTCTTCAGCAGCATCAGGACGGGCTGCGCGCCGCGTGCCACGCTGCCGGGTGGAGTTTGGCGAACCACCGGACGGATCGTTCGCCACATCTGGCGCTTCTGGCTTTGCATCAGGTCCTGTCCGGTTCGCTGCGCGTGAGCGGCTAATGTGGTACACACTTATCGCATTCGGGCATCCGTGGATATTAGCGGCATTAGGCGTTCTGCCGGTCATCTGGTGGCTGTTGCACGCCATTCCCCCCGCGCCGCGCGCCGAGCGCTTTCCGGCCATCCGTCTGTTACAGGGCCTGCCCCAGACGGCGCAGAGTCCCGAGCGCACACCCTGGTGGTTGCTGGCGCTCCGGCTGGTGATAGCGGCACTTATAATTATCGGCCTGGCGCGCCCGCTGATGAACGCATCGGTAAGCAGTCCGGGTGGGGGCCTGCTGATTATGGTGGTGGACGATGGCTGGGCGTCCGGACCGCAATGGTCGGCGCGCCGTCAGAGCCTGGAGGACTTGCTGACGCAGGCCGGGCGAAGGGAACAGGAAGTTCTGCTGCTGACTACCGCGCGGGAGGAGGGGAACAGCGGGCCGCCAATGATACAGACTGCGGATGCCGCCCGGGCGATGGTAGCGCGGTTGCAGCCAAAACCCTGGCGTCTGGACCGCAGGGCGGCGCTAAAACGTCTGGCGGACGTGCCATTATCGCGCGCGCAGGCCAGCCAGGTAACCAGCGTCTGGCTGAGTGACGGGCTGGACGTCCCAGGGGATGAGGCTGGGGCCGCCGCACTGGTGGAAGCCCTCCAGAATATGGGGCCAGTCACGCTGCTGCGGGATCCTCCTGAAAAAGATGTCATTGTTCTGCAGCAGCCGCGCTTCACGGAAGATGGATTTGAGGCGGATGTCGTGCGCCCGCGTGCGGGCGCGCCGCGAAACACCGAAATGCATGCGCTGGGTGAGGATGGAAATATAATCGCCACCGCGCCGGTTAGATTTTCGGCCAGTGAAACCAGCGTCGTGGTTCCGCTGGCGTTACCCTCTGGGGTGCGCAACGCGGTGACGCAAATCCGTATCGCCGGAATGCATTCTGTGGCTTCGGTGTGGCTTATGGATGATCGCTGGAAACGCCGCACGGTGGGCATTGTTTCCGGCGCCGGCAGCGAGGCGGCGCAGCCCCTGCTGGATGATGTGTTCTATCTGGAGCGCGCGATGGCTCCGTTCGCGGATATTCGCAAGGGAACGATTGCCTCGCTGCTTGGCGCGCCGGTTTCGATGCTGGTGCTGGCGGACATTGGGCGGATCGTCGGCAATGACAGGATGCTGGTAGAGGATTGGCTGAAAAAAGGCGGGCTTCTGGTGCGCTTTGCCGGGCCCCGTATGGTGGAACAACGCGATGATCTCATTGCGGTCCAGATCCGCCAGGGCGGCAGGGAACTGGGCGGGGCGCTGTCCTGGGAGGTCCCGGCCAGGCTCGCGCCCTTTCCGGAAAATGGGCCCTTTTTTAATTTGCAGATTCCCGCCGACGTCACTGTCTCCCGTCAGGTTCTGGCGCAACCCGACGCCAGCCTGATCGAAAAAACCTGGGCCAGTCTCGAAGACGGAACCCCGCTGGTCACGGCCGGCCGCGCGGGCAAGGGGTGGAACGTGCTGTTTCATGTGACTGCGGACATGCGATGGTCGAACCTGCCCGCTTCAGGTCTTTACGTGGGCATGCTGCGGCAGTTGACGGCGCTCGCGGAGGGAGCGGGTGTGACCGGCGATAATCTTCGCAGTCATCGGGCGCCGCTCGGCTCGCTGGTCATGCTGGATGGACAGGGTCAGCTGCATAGCCCGCTAAATAGCGTGGGGCCGTATATTGACGACGGGACAAAACCCGACATAGGTCCGCGCCTGCCACCCGGATATTACGGCGCAAATGATTTCAGGGTGGCGCTCAATTTGAATCGGGACACCGATGATCTGCGTCCGCTTGCCGCTTTTTCAGGTGTGCAATATCGGGACTTTGCCCCAGCTTCGGAGGCGGACACCGGCCCCTGGCTGCTCTTCGCCGCGCTTATTCTATGGCTCGTGGACGGCCTCATCGCGCTTGTGCTGTTGGGGCGGCTGCCAAAATGGGCCAGGCGATGGGCGGGCGCCGGGTTGGCGTCTGTTCTGTGCCTGGTGGTTATGACCGCTCCCATTTATTCCAGTGCTTTTGCCCAGCAACAGCAGGATGCGCCGGAGGCCGCCCTTGCCACGAGGCTGGCCTATGTGATCACCGGCGACGCCTCGATAGACGCCATGAGTGCTGCGGGTTTGGCAGGTTTGACAAAAATCCTCAGGGAGCGGACAGCCTTCGAGGCGGCGGACCCGATGGGCGTAAACCCGGGAGACGACGAACTGGTGTTCTTTCCGCTAGTTTATTGGCCGATGACCATCCATCAGCAAGCCCTGTCGCAAAAGGCGCTGTCGCTGATCGATGCGTATATGAAAAATGGCGGCACCATTTTTTTCGATACGCGCGACAATCTCACCGGGCTTGGTCAGTTCGGCAATGCTTCCGATGAAGCGGGACCGGGAGAAGCAGTCCTGCGTCAGATCCTGAAGTCACTTGATATTCCGCCGCTCGCGCCAGTCGCTGAAGATAATGTGCTGACCCGGTCCTATTATCTGTTGCGTGATTTTCCGGGCCGCTATGCGGGTGGCCAATTATGGGTGGCGGCGGCCGCGAATGGCGCGCAGGCGGACAGGACAGGCGACGGGGTTTCGTCTATCGTGATCGGCGCAAATGACTGGGCGTCCGCCTGGGCCGTCGATGAAAGCGGCACGCCGCTTCTGCCCGTGGAGCCCGGCGGCGAGCCGCAACGCGAAAGCGCCTACCGCACCGGTATAAATCTGGTCATGTATTCCCTGACCGGAAATTACAAGAATGACCAGGTGCATGTGCCCGTGCTGCTGGAGCGGCTGGGGCAATGAACCTGGTTCTCGCCCCGGCTATTCCAGATATCTATCTGGGGCTGGCCGTGATAACGGCACTAATATCCGCCGGGCTTTTGCTGACGCTGCGGACGCGCGGCGCCCTGTGGCGGGGGCTGGCGTCGCTGTTGTTGCTGACGGCGCTGGCCAACCCCGTCATCGTACGCGAAACCCGCGCGCCATTACCCGATGTGGTTGCGCTGATAAATGATCAAAGCCCCAGTCAGGAAGTGGATGCACGGGCGGCACAGGCCGCGGAAGCAGAAACCAGCCTGAAAAAATCCCTTGCCGGGATACCCAATCTTGATGTGCGCATATCAGCGTACAAGGGTTCTGCGAACGGCACCCGCCTGTTTGAGGCCGCCCGGGATTTGCTGCTGGATACGCCGCCAGACCGTATTGCGGGCGTGATATTTCTAACAGATGGTCAGGTGCATGATGTGCCGGACCAGGCCATGCTGAAACGGTTTCCCGGTCCGCTGCATGTGCTTCTTACCGGTGATCCAGACCGCCCGGACCGCCGTCTGGTGCTGGAGCAGGCGCCTAAATTCGGCATTGTCGGGGAACCGGCTTCCGTGACGGTGCGCTTTGAGGATGGGGACAAGGATGCGGCGGTTCAGGACGCCGTCCTGACCACGCGGCTTAATGGCGGCCCTGCGTCACAGATCATTATTCCGCATGGCCAGAATCATGTCATGCAGTTCAGTCTTGAACATGCGGGCGCCAATATTATTGAACTGGAAGTAGAGGGGCGTCCTGGTGAGATAAGCACCCGCAATAACCGTATGGCGCTGAGCATTAACGGTGTGCGTGACCGCATGCGTGTCCTGCTGATTTCGGGCGAACCCAATCCGGGTGAACGCACCTGGCGTAATCTTCTCAAGGCCGATCCGGCCGTCGATCTGGTGCATTTTACCATTTTGCGCCCGCCGGAAAAGCAGGACGGCACGCCGGTCGACGAGCTGGCGCTTATTTCATTTCCAACGCGGGAACTGTTTTTGCAGAAGCTGCATGAATTCGATCTCGTCATATTCGACCGCTATCAGCAGCGCGGTGTCCTCAATTTCACGCATTTCGATAATATTACGAAATATGTGGAACGCGGGGGCGCGCTGCTTTCCGTGTCCGGTCCAGACTTTCTGGCGCCGGACAGCCTGTATCGCACCCCGCTGGCGGTGCTTTTTCCAGGACAGCCCACAGGCCGGATCATTGCCGGCGGCTTCAAGCCGCGATTGACAGAAATGGGCCTCCGGCATCCCGTGACAGACAGCCTGCCTGGTGCAAACAGCACCACGGATCCTGAAATGGCGCCGGAATGGGGCCGGTGGTTCCGCGTGATTGAGGCCGAACGCCTGTCCGGGCATACGCTGATGGCTACGCCGGAAGGCGAACCCCTGCTGATCGTCGACAATTTTGGCAATGGGCGGGTGGCGCAGATTTTATCCGATCACGGATGGTTGTGGGCGCGGGGCTTTGAAGGCGGCGGCCCCCAGGCGGAATTGTTGCGGCGCGTCGCCCACTGGCTGATGAAGGAACCGGGTCTTGAAGAGGAAGATTTGCGCGCCGACGCCGCGGACGGACAGATCACCATCACGCGGCGCTCGCTGTCGGATAGCGTTGCGCCGGTCCAGGTTAGCTATCCTGATGGGCACATTCAGCCGGTCCCGCTGAATGAGAAAAAGACCGGGTTATGGCAAGCGATTATTGAGGCGCGCGAGCCCGGCATTTACCGCATGAATGATGGTGCGCTGACCACGCTTGCAACGTCCGGCCAGACGGATGACGTCGAATATGCCGATCTTGTCTCAACCGATAGGATTTTACGCCCGCCGGTGCAGTCGACTGACGGGGGCCTGTTCTGGCTGGGACGTGATGGCCTGCCGGCGCTGCGCCAGGTAACCTCCGGGAGGGACATGGCGGGGCGCAACTGGATCGGGTTGCGCCGCAATGGCCGCTACCGGGTGCTGTCGGAACAGGAATATCCGCTGCTGCCGCCCTGGCTTATGCTCGCCCTGGCCGTAACCATATTTGGCATGGCCTGGCGCACGGAAAGCAGTTAACGGACTATATCAACAGGGCGCGGCGCAGATGTGTATGATAAGACCCCAGGCTGAACTGGCGGGCGTCCATTCTGGCGCGGCTGCCCAATTGAACCCGCAATTCTGGGTCTTCCCGCAGGCGGCGCAGCCATCGGGCGGCGTCCTCAATATCCGGCGACGCCCATAACTGATCCGGGAAATGATAATTTCCCTGTGGATCAACCGCAGGCACCAGCGTGCAGGCGACGGGGCAAGAGTTTTGCGGGTTAAGAAACTCTCTGGTCGCTGACCAATCCGTCGCGATCACCGGTTTACCCAGCAGCATGGCTTCCACCGCCAGCAGGCCAAATCCCTCGGCGCGATGCAGCGAGATAACCGTGTCGGCCGCCGCCAGCAGCGAAAATATTTCGCTGCGTGACATCAGATGCGTCAGGAGTTTGATATTTGACGCCTCGCCGATGGCGGCGCGCAGACGGCGTTCGCCTTCCGGCCAGGCCGGGGCGTTCAGCATCTTGATGATCAGGCATACCTCATGGTCGTCTGCAAACGCCTGGCGGAAAGCGGCAATCGCCGCCAGAGGGTTCTTCCTCTCAAACCCGGATGCCATATTGAAATGCGTGACCACCAGAAACCGGTTTTCTGTCATTGCCTTCCATGATGACGGATCAATATTTTCGGGAAGACCCACGCCATGTGGTATGACTCTTACTGGCCCCTGAAAATCCTGCCGCACGGCGTCAGCGACAAATTGGCTGGGCGTCCAAACCTCATGCACATGCCTGCATCCGGTCAGCCAGTCAGCAGGAAGCCGTGGCAATTCCCAGTGCCATACGCCGATAATGCGCTTGCCTCTTGTCACGGGCTTGCCAATACTTCGTAACGCATAGGGGATAAAAGGGCCGCTGACATGCAGGATCAGTGTTCCTGGGCCCGCCGCCGCCGCAGACACTGGCTGCGCCGGTAATTCCTGGCTGCCCAGGAAAGTATGGCTTAAATCCAACGCACCGCAGGCAATGCCAGACTGTTGCAGGGCGTCAAGGTTCAGCCGGGCCGATTCCCCCAAACCGCTGGCGGATCGAAACACCCCCGCCACGGTCACTGGCGGCGCAGCCACCCCGGGATCAGGAGACGGCCGCAGGCCAAGGCTGCTCATCCCCACAAACAGTTTTCGGCGCGGGCTGCGTGGCAGCATCGACCAGATATTTCGGATAAGCCTGCGCGTCCGCGTCATTTTATATCATCAAACCTGCAACCCATATAATGTGCCTGCACTCATATTCCGGGTTCAGGAAGAACGGGTTATTGAAACGCAGAGAGCGGATTATACGCGGAATGAAGATTTTTGGTATTGTTGGATGGAAGAATAGCGGAAAAACCACCCTGATTGCAGCTTTGGTGCACGAATTATGTCTGCGTGGACTTCGGGTTTCCACCATCAAGCATGCGCATCATGCGTTTGATCTGGACCGTCCGGGCAAGGACAGCTTTCTGCATCGCGCGGCGGGGGCGCAGGAAGTCCTGATCGCCTCGGAAGGCCGCTGGGCGCTGCTGCATGAACTGCGCGGCGGGGATGCACCGGAACTGACGGAACTGATTGCGCGATTATCCCCCGTTGATCTTGTGCTGGTGGAGGGTTTCAAGAATGAAGAGATCCCAAAACTTGAAGTAAGGCGGGCCGCCGCCGCAGGACATCCGCTGGCGGAAACTGATGCGCACATCGTCGCCATCGCAACTGATGGGGAAACCGGGGCCACGGACCGCCGGGTTTTCGCGCTGGATGATATTGTGGGCATCGCTGATTTCATTCAGCGTCTGTAGGCTGCGCATCAACCAGATGGGGTTGGCTGAAAAAGTGGGGTATTTGTCATTGGTGATGCAGCATGGCAGGCCTAGATTGCCTTCATGCAAGACAAACTTCACAACACGAAAATCCGTTCGGTCGTCATGCTTGCCTTTCCCGGCGCGCAGGTGCTGGACATTACCGGACCGATGGAGATTTTTAAGGGCGCCAATGATGTGCTGGCGCGCCACGAACTTTCAGACATGCCTGTCTATAAACTGGCCCTGGCCACACATGAAGGCGGTCTGTTCGAAACCACATCAGGCATCCGGCTCTATGCTGACTGCAATCTCTCTGCGCTTACCCAATCCATTGATACGCTGCTGGTCAGCGGCGGCGACGGGGTGCGCGAGGCGCTGCACGATAAAGAATTGATCGCCTTTATCCAGCGGGCCTCAAAAAAGGCGCGCCGGGTTGCCTCTGTGTGCAGTGGCGCATTTTTGCTTGCGCAGGCCGGGCTGCTCGACGGGCGCCGCGCGGCGGCGCATTGGAGGATCTGCGATTTACTGGCGAAAAATTTCCCGAAGGTGACAGTGGACAGGGATGCCTTGTATGTGCGCGATGGAAAATTTTCCAGCTCTGCCGGCGTCACGGCGGGGATGGATTTGAGCCTTGCGCTAGTTGCGGAAGATTGCGGTCACCGCGTCGCACTGGAGGTGGCCAGGGACAAGGTTCTGTTCATGATCCGCAGCGGCGGCCAATCGCAATTCAGCACCCATTTATTGGCGGAAAGCACAGAGAGTGACCGCTTGCGCTCTGGGATGACCTGGGCGCTGGAAAATCTTCAGGCCAGGTTGACAGTGGAAGATCTGGCCACCCGCGCAGCCATGAGCACACGCAATTTTGCCCGCGTTTTTTGCCAGCAAACCGGTGCGACGCCTGCACACTTTATCGAACGCGCCCGCATCGATGCGGCGCGCCGCAAACTGGAAGACAGCAACAAAGCTGTCGATGTGGTCGCCACGGAGTGCGGCTTCGGCAATGGTGAACGCATGCGCCGAGCCTTTCACCGGCATATCGGTATTGCCCCCAACGTCTATCGCGAACGGTTTCAAACCCCCTGAGAGGAGAGCATGATGTCCAGCACGATCGGAATTCTGATTTTTGATGGCGCGGAGGAACTGGATTTTGCCGACCCATGGGAAGTTTTCACGATGTCGAACGAGGTGCGCAATCAACTCACGGATTTAACGCCCAAAGATCGTGTGCTTACCGTGTCGCAGCATGGCGGGATGATTACCTGCGCCAAAGGTATGCGCGTCAGCGCGGATCACAGCTTCGCGGATTGTCCCCCGCTTGATGTCCTGCTGATTCCCGGCGGACAGGGCACGCGGCGCGAGGTGGAAAATACCGTTCTGCTGGAGTGGATTGCGAGGACAGCGTCCGGCTGTAAATGGGTGACCAGTGTGTGCACCGGATCCCTGTTATTGACCGAGGCGGGGCCAGCCGCGGGCAAGCGCGTTACGACCCACTGGGCCTTTTTGGATCAGTTAACCGCGCGCGGCAAGGCCACGGTTCTGAAAAATGTCCGCTATGTGCGCGATGGTAACGTGGTGACGTCGGCCGGCGTCTCGGCGGGCATTGACATGGCGCTGTGGCTGGCCGGTCAGATGCCTGGCATCGACCATGCCCGGGCCATCCAGAGGGGCATGGAATATGATCAGGCTCCGCCCTATACGGCGGATGTTTAATGCAAGAAGCTGTCTGGTTGAAACGGGCACGTTCTACTGAAAAACGGGGAGGCGCCGGAAAAGCCACTCTATGCCTTTTTTACAGCGCACAGCATGTAGTTGACGTCTTCGTCGGCACTTAGCGCCCAGCGGCCAGTAAGAATCTGATAGACAACACCGGTGCGTCCGCTGACCGCAAGGCCCTGCGCCGCGAGCAGTGCCGCCAATTCTGCAGGCGTGACGAATTTGTTCCAGTCATGAGTGCCGCGCGGCAGCCAGCCCAGCACGTACTCCGCACCCAGCACCGCCAGCCCATAGGCCTTCAACGTCCGGTTCAGGGTGGCCAGCACCATGATCCCGCCAGGCTTAAGCAGCCGCGCGCAGGCCCCGAGGAACACCGCGCGGTCGGCGACATGCTCGATGACTTCCAGATTCAGCACCACATCGAACTGCTCACGCCCCTCGGCCAGCGCTTCGGCGCTGGTGTGCCGGTAGTCTATATCGAGGCCCTGCTCGATCGCATGGGCGCTGGCGGCGCCGATATTGGCCCCCGACGCGTCGGCGCCAATGACGGCCGCTCCAAGCCGGCGCATGGGCTCGCACACCAGCCCCCCGCCGCATCCAATATCCAACAGCTGCAGGCCATGCAGCGGGACTGGCGCGCGCGCATCGCGCCTATAATGTGAGCAGAGCCTGTCTCGAATATAGGCAAGCCGGGCGGGGTTGAAATTATGCAGGGGCCGGAAGGGGCCATTCGGGTCCCACCAATGCGCCGCCTGTGCGGAAAAGCGCGCCACTTCAGCGGGATCGATGCTTGAATGTTGGGTCATGGTGGGCCGCCAGAGGAAATTGCCCGCACCATGCGCAGCTTGCGCGGTGCAGGTCAATTCAGTATGGATAATCCACATGGCGCTCATCGCCAAAGGTCAGTCCATCCTATAGGAATTATTATAAGAAATGGCCCGTCTGGTCATGAAATTCGGCGGCACGTCGGTGGCGGACATGGACCGCATCGCCCATGTCGCTGCGCGTGTGAAACGCGAGGTCGATGCCGGTCATCAGGTTGCCGTCGTGGTGTCGGCCATGGCGGGGACAACCAACCAGCTTGTCGCCTGGACCAATCAGGCGGCGAAAATGCCCGACAGGCGGGAATATGACGTGGTGGTGGCGACCGGCGAACAGGTTACTTCTGGGCTGCTGGCGCTGGCATTGCAGGACATAGGTGTGCCGGCACGGTCCTGGATGGGCTGGCAGTTGCCGATCACCAGTTCCGATGCGCATGGCTCGGCGCGCATTCTGGATATTGACGGCAAAGTGCTGGAAGCGGGATTTGCACGGGGCGAGGTGGCGGTGATCGCGGGATTTCAGGGGCTTGCGCCGGGCGGACGCGTCTCAACCCTGGGGCGCGGCGGATCGGACACCAGCGCGGTGGCGGTGGCGGCCGCCATCAAGGCGGACAGGTGCGATATTTTCACGGATGTGGACGGGGTTTATACAACAGACCCGCGTATCGTCGAAAAGGCCCGCAAGCTTGACAGGATTACCTATGAGGAGATGCTGGAAATGGCGTCACAGGGGGCCAGGGTCCTTCAGACCCGCTCTGTAGAATTGGCCATGGTGCATAATGTCCGGGTGCAGGTTCTGTCCAGTTTCGAGGACAAGCCGGGCACGCTGGTATGTGACGAGGGAGAGATCGTGGAACAGGAAGTCGTCAGCGGTATCGCCTATTCCAAGGACGAGGCGAAACTTACTTTACTTCGCGTCGCCGACCAGCCAGGCGTGGCGGCCAGCATTTTTGGCCCCCTGGCGGACGCCAATGTCAATGTCGACATGATCGTGCAGAATGTCTCCGAAGACGGCACTTCAACCGACATCACCTTTACGGTGGGCCGCGCCGATCTGGACCGGACGGTTCAGGTGATTGGCGCCTTGCAGACAAAACTCAACTACCGCCAGTTACTACACGATGCCAATGTGGTGAAGGTTTCCGTGATAGGCGTCGGCATGCGCAGCCATGCCGGCGTGGCCACCCGCATGTTCACCGCTCTTGCGGAAAAGGGCATCAACATCCAGGTGATTTCAACCTCTGAAATTAAAATCAGTGTTTTGATAGCGGCGGATTATACTGAACTCGCCGTGCGTGCATTGCATACGGCGTTTGGCCTGGATTCGGAATAAGGCTGGCATGATTCATGCCCGGACAGTTTAGAAAAGCAACGCGAAGGGAGACAGGCTAGTGCTTGCGGGCTCGCCAGGAGGTCCGCGTGTGCTGTTACGGCGTCTGCGCGAAATCATGGCGGAGCCGAAGGACACGCAATCCCGATTAGACATGGTGGTGCGTGCGATCGCCGCCAACATGGTGGCCGAAGTGTGCTCGCTCTATCTTCTGCGCGCCAATGATCTGCTGGAACTGTTTGCGACCGAGGGCCTGAACCCTGCCGCCATTCATAAAACGCATCTGAGGATCGGCGAAGGTCTTGTTGGTCTGATCGCGGAAACGGCGGAATATATTTCACTTCCCGACGCCCAGGCGCATCCGCATTTCGCCTATCGGCCGGAAACCGGCGAAGACATGTACAAGTCCTTGATGGGTGTGCCGATGCTGCGCGGCGGGCGGGTGATCGGCGTGCTGGTGGTGCAGAACCGCACCATGCGGCATTATGAAGAAGAAGAAATTGAAAGCCTGCAAACCATCGCCATGGTGCTGGCCGAGGTGGTGGCGTCGGAGACGCCGCTAGAAACGAAAACGGATGTTCGGAACGGCGCCGCTCAGGGCATCGGTGAAGTGCTGGCGGAAGTTCGCAGTCACCGATTTCACGGACGCGGCATGGCGGAGGGCATTGCCTTTGGCCGGGTGGTTCTGCATGCGCCGCGCGTGGATATCACTCATATTATTGCGATGGACGTGCGGGCCGAGCGCACTCTGCTCGATGAGGCGTTGAAGTCGCTGCTGAAAGAGCTGGAAGTCCTCTTGACCAGTGACAGGCTGGCGCGGGCAGGTGAGCACCGCGACGTGCTGGAAGCCTATCAGATGTTTGCCAAGGATCATGGCTGGACGGCAAGGCTGCGCGAGGCGGTCGAATCCGGTTTGACGGCAGCCGCCGCCACTGAGCGTGTGCAGATGGAAAATCGCGCCCGCATGCAGCGGCTCAGTGATCCCTATTTACGGGAACGGCTGCAGGATCTGGATGATTTGTCCAATCGCCTGCTGCGTCACCTGACAGGTCAGATACAAGCCCCCGGTTCGGTGCTGTTGCCGGATAATACCATTGTTGTGGCGCGCAACATGGGACCAACCGAGTTGCTGGATTATGACCGCGACAAGATTGCGGGCGTTGTCGTTGAAGAAGGCGCCGACACGTCGCATGTCGCCATTGTCGCCCGCGCGCTTGAAATTCCCATGGTGGGCGGGGCCGCAGACATTCTTGACTGGGTCGAACCGGGGGACAGCATCATCCTGGACGGGGAACTGGGTGCGGTCTATGTGCGTCCGACCGAGGATGTAATAGCCGCCTACCGGGAACGCATGGCGATGCGTGCGCAAAAACAGGCGCAGTTTGATGCGCTGCGCGGCGCACCTGCGATATCCAAAGACGGCGTCAGAATAAAGCTGGATATAAATGCGGGACTGCTGGTCGATCTGCCACATCTTCAGGATACCGGCGCGGACGGCATTGGCCTGTTTCGCACCGAATTGCAGTTTCTGATCTCGGCTGTGTTTCCGCGTTTTGAGACTCAGCGGAATATGTACAGCCGGGTGCTGGATGCAGCGGGCGAGCGTCCCGTCATTTTCCGTACGCTCGATGTGGGCGCGGACAAGACGCTGCCCTATCTGCGCCAGCGTGGAGAAGAAAATCCTGCGCTGGGCTGGCGCGGCACCCGCCTTGCGATGGAGCGTCCCAGTCTTCTGAAGTATCAGTTGCGGGCATTGCTGGCGGCAGCGGCGGGCCGTCAACTGAATTTGATGTTTCCGATGATCAGCGAGGTTTCCGAGTTCAGACAGGCGCGCGCAATGGTTGACAAGGAGCTGGAGCGGCTGAAACGTTTGGGCCAGACGCCCCCCGCCAGTCTGCGGATAGGAACCATGCTGGAGGTCCCGGCCCTGGTGTGGCAGTTGCCGCAATTATTGCCGCTGGTTGATTTTATTTCCATTGGCTCTAATGATCTGTTGCAGTTTTTTTATGCCTATGACCGCGAAAATCCGAAATTTGCGGGCCGTTATGATCCTTTAGGCGCACCCACCCTGCAATTGATGCACTCTATTGTGCAACAATGCGATGCGCATGATGTGCCGGTTAGTGTTTGCGGGGAACTGGCGTCACGGCCACTGGAAGCCATGGCCTTGATAGGTCTGGGTTACCGGTCTTTGTCCATGTCGCCCGTTTCGATTGGCCCGGTCAAACTGATGGTCATGAACCTGGACGCGGAAGCGATTGCGCAGCTGATGCAGGAGCATCTGACGGGGCCCAGTCCGGATATGCGGGCGCTGCTGACGGATTTTGCTATCAAAAATAATATTCCCCATTGATCCTGTTTGTTAATCTTTTTCTAATCTTCTTTCTGTCAGAGTAAACACACATAAATGTCAGGCAGGCTAATTGCAGGTTGAAGTGATACAATTTTAGAGTAGGCCCACTGGATGGGCCCGATGCAGGACCAGAGGCTTGGGGATGGGCGAAGCAGACGAAGGCATGGAAATTATGGGCGTAGGCCGCGATCTTCGGACCGCCCGCGAAGCCATTGGCAAACAGATCAAGGACGTGGCTCAGGCGCTGCGCATTGGCGCCTATCATCTGGAGGCGCTGGAGGCCGGGCGCTACGGCGATCTTCCCGAGCCGGTCTATGTGCACGGGTTCGTACGTAACTATGCGGGTTATCTGAAACTGGATGCCGATGAGATGGTCCGCCGCGTCCGTCTGGAGCTGTTGCCGCCGATTTTACCGGGGAAACTGCATTTTCCCGCCGCTCCCCAGGATACGCCCGGGCCCAGCCGGAAATTACTGGTGCTGGCGCTACTCCTTGCGTTTGGCATTGGCGGTTTATGGTATCTGAACACCAGATCCGTAAGTGACGCGCCACCAGAAATGACAGCGCCGCGGGCCCAGTCCGATCCAGCGGCCGAGACGGCTACTACGAATGAAACGGTGGCGGCCGAGACATCGCCGGCCCGCGCCCTGGATTCGGAAACGTCCTCAGCGGCGGAAGACGCCGCCCCTCAGATACCGCCCGTCGATGAGTTGGTCGGTAAGGGCGTGGCAGCCCCCGGCATACCTGCCGCTACTGCCGAATCTGCGCCGCCTGCACCTGCCGCCTCTGCCCCATCCGAAAAAACGGCTGACGGCAGTAGTGTGGACGAATCAGTTTCAGGCGAGGACAGCGCCATTTTGGCGGAGGAGATCGGCACCCCTGAAATAACCCATCAGCCCGTCCCGCCAGCCAGCCAGGCAGCGGTTCCGGAGCAAGCGATCGAACTGCCTGCTTCGCCCCCGCTGCTGGATAAGGCGGCAGGTGCGCCTGCGGTTCCTGCCCAAAACGGGACAGAGACGCCCCTGCCTGCAGCGGCGGCGGTGGAACCGGTTGAAAAAGTGGCGCTCAATCAACCGGCGTCTGCGGGGGAAATAGCCCATGCGCCCGTTGTTCTACGGGCCTCGTCGGATACCTGGATGCAGATCACGCATGCCAATGGGGCCGTACTTAAATCCTGGGTGATGCGTGCGGGGGAACAATATGTTCCTCCCGCCGGCCAGACAGGGTTGGTGGCGCTGATCGGCAATGCCGGAGCGCTGACGGTGTTTATTGATGGTGCCGAAATGCCGCCCCTGGGCGCCAAGGGTGCGGTCGTGCGTGCAGTGCCGCTGGACGCGGGAAACCTGAAATCCCGGTTTGGCGGCTAGAAGACCGGCCTGAAAATCCGATCTCTGGTGCTATCGCCCCCTAATTGCTATATAGCAGTCAGAGCAACATTTGATCACACAGAACCATCCGGATCCATGTGATCAAGTAGGGTTGCTCTAGTGCCAGCAGAGAATTACGGACCATCCCACACTATGAGTTTACGGCCTTACCGCGACATTCAGCGCCGCAAATCACGGCAGATATTTGTAGGCAAGGTACCTGTGGGCGGCGATGCGCCGATCACGGTCCAGTCCATGACGAATACAATTACCGGCGACGCGAAAGCGACCCTGGCGCAGATACGCGCACTGGAAGAGGCCGGGGCGGACATTGTGCGCGTCTCCTGCCCGGATGAGGACGCCACGCGCGCATTGAAAACCATCGTGCGCGAAGCCCGCGTTCCCATTGTGGCCGACATACATTTTCATTACCGGCGCGCCATAGAGGCGGCGCAAGCAGGCGCGGCCTGCCTGCGCATTAATCCCGGAAATATCGGTTCAAAACAGCGCGTGCGAGATGTGATTCAGGCGGCGCGCGATCACGGCTGCTCGATGCGTATCGGCGTCAATGCAGGCTCGCTGGAAAAGAGCCTGCTCGAAAAATATGGCGAGCCCTGCCCGGAAGCGATGGTGGAAAGCGCCCTCTATCACGCTAGCCTGCTGGAAGAGCATGATTTCCGTGAATATAAAATCAGCGTCAAGGCGTCAGATGTGTTTTTGGCGGTCGCGGCCTATCAGGGACTGGCTGAAGCAGGCGATTTTCCGCTGCATCTGGGCATTACGGAAGCAGGCGGATTAATGACCGGTTCCGTCAAAAGCGCGATCGGCATGGGCAATCTGTTATGGGCCGGGATTGGAGATACGATCCGTGTGTCTCTGTCGGCCGATCCGGTAGAGGAAATCCGTGTGGGTTTTGAAATGCTCAAGGCGCTGGGCCTGCGCCACCGCGGCGTCAATATTATTGCCTGCCCATCCTGTGCACGCCAGGGCTTTGACGTCGTCACGACAGTGGCGGCGCTGGAACAGCGCCTGGCGCATATCTCGCAGCCGGTGACGCTGTCGATCATGGGCTGCGTGGTAAACGGCCCTGGCGAGGCGCGCGAGACCGATATCGGTTTTACGGGCGGCGGTGCGGGCGCGGGCATGGTCTATGTGGCGGGCGTGGCGGATCACAAAATGGAAAATGCGCGCCTGGTGGATCATATCGTCGAGCTTGTGGAAGCAAAAGCCGCGGCGATGCAGGCTGCCGAGGCGCTAGCGGCGCAATAAACCGGGTTTAATCACTGTGCTCATACCGGAGACAAAACTCAGGGAAGTCGTCACGCGCCATCAGGAACTGGAGGCGCGCCTGGCGGGTGAACTGCCGGTCGAAACCTTTGTCGCCCTGTCCCGGGAATATGCGGAACTGTCGCCGGTGGTCGAAGGGGTGCGTACATGGAATGCGGCGCGGGACGAACTGGCGGGGCTGGAAACGCTGATCGCGGACCCGGCCACGGACGCGGAAATGCGCGATCTGGCGCATGAAGAGCGTGGCGAGCTGCAGGCGCGTCTCGCGGATTTGGAAAATAAACTGCTCATCCTGCTGTCGCCGAAAGACGAGGCCGACCGCAAAAACGCCATCCTCGAAGTGCGCGCCGGCACGGGTGGCGACGAGGCGGCGCTGTTTGCCGGTGATCTGTTTCGCATGTATCAGAATTTCGCCGCGGCGCAGGGCTGGAAAGTTGAAGTGCTGTCCATGTCGGAAAGCGAAATGGGCGGATACAAGGAAATCATAGCCTCGATCAGCGGGCAGAATGTGTTTGCCCGCCTGAAATATGAATCCGGCGTGCACCGTGTGCAGCGCGTTCCGGAAACCGAGGCGCAGGGCCGTATTCATACCTCTGCCGCAACCGTTGCCGTGTTGCCGGAGGCCCAGGAAGTCGACATTCATATTGATGACAAAGACCTGCGCGTGGACACCTACCGTTCACAGGGCGCGGGCGGCCAGCATGTCAACACAACCGACAGCGCCATTCGCATCACCCATGTGCCGACAGGCGTGGTGGTTCAGTGTCAGGACGAAAAATCGCAGCATAAAAACCGCGCCAGGGCGATGATGATGTTGCGCGCCAAGCTGTATGATAATGAACGCCAGCAGCAGGACAGGGCCCGCGCCGCCGACCGCAAGGGCCAGATCGGCAGCGGCGACAGGTCCGAGCGCATCCGCACCTATAATTTCCCGCAGAGCAGGGTGACGGATCACCGCATCAACCTGACCTTGTACAAACTTGACCGGATCATTACCGGTGAAGACCTGAACGATCTGATTGACCCGCTGATTGCCCATGATCAGGCCGAACGTCTGGCGGCGATGGGCGAGGGGGCGTAGGACCATGCCCAGGCTGGGTGACATTCTGGATTCGGGCGCGGCCCGACTGCTGGCGGCTGGTGTGGAACAGCCACGGCGCGACGCCCGGCTGCTGCTGATGGCAGCGGCAGGACTCAGCGCCGAGGAGTTGATCCGGCGCCCTGATGCGCCTGCCGACCCTGTGCAAATGACGCGCTATATGGAAATGATCACGCGCCGTCAGTCGCGTGAGCCGGTTTCGCGCATTCTGGGACGCCGGGAATTCTGGAGCCTGGAATTCGCCATTACGCCGGACACACTTGACCCAAGACCCGACAGTGAAACGCTGATCAGCGCGGCGCTTGACCATGTCGAAGACCGCAGCCGCGCCTACAATATTCTGGATATTGGCACTGGCAGTGGGTGTTTGTTGCTGGCGCTGTTATCGGAACTGCCCATGGCGCGGGGCACGGGGATTGATATTTCCGAGGGAGCCCTGGATACGGCACGGGCCAATGCGCAACGGCTAGGATTTTCGAGGCGCTCGAATTTCGTAAACTGCGATATATGCCGCCCCCGCTGGGCGCAACGCATTGGCGGGCCGTATGATATTGTCATTGCCAACCCCCCTTATATCAGCACCGCGTCACTCGCGGTGTTGGCTCCGGAGGTGACCAGATTTGATCCTATGGCGGCGCTGTCCGGCGGCGAGGATGGCCTTGATTTTTACCGGATAATAACCATTTCACTGGTAGGCTTGCTGGTGTCTGGGGGGCTGGCCATTATAGAGGCGGGCAGTGGACAGGCCGAAGCCGTCCAAACCCTGTTGACGCAGGCCGGACTAACGGAATTGGCCACGCGGCAGGACCTTGGGAGTATTCCCAGGGCCATCACCGGCCGGATGAGGGCCGAATCTGTTATAGAAGATTAATCTTGGAATCGGGCGCGGAAGCAGTTATTGTTGGCGTGGCGATTGAGTAAAGGACGCTCTCGCATACTCCTCTGCTGTCACGGTGCCCAGACGGTTCAAAATCAAACCGCGTCAGCAGATGGTGCATTTAACGCTGGTCGGGAAGTAACAGAAAATCTTGTCCGGGCGGGGTTTCATTCGGGGAACAGGTCTGAGCCAAAATTTCGTTGATAGCATTTGAAGGACTGCCGGCGGCTTTCGTGTGGGCTGACGGCAGCCTGATGGAAGGCGCACGAAGTTGGGGTGCCGCGCGGCAATAAGCAAAGGGGGCTTTTATTAATGGTGGGAAGTAAGTGCATGCTGCAAGAGATAGTTTACTCATGAGACCCGTTCAGCAGAACAATATGAACAAACAGCGTTCCCGTGGCCGAGGCCGGGGCAAACCGCCGCATATTGGCGGCGGCAGTACCGGAGGGGGCGGCAGCAGCATGGGGGCAAGTGCCGGTGGCGTGATAAACCTCAACCGCACCCTCGACAGCAATGGCCCGGACATCAAAATTCGCGGAACAGTCGCCCATATCCACGAGAAATATCAGACGCTTGCACGGGACGCTAATTCACAGGGCGATCATGTCGGTGCGGAAAATTATCTGCAGCACGCCGAACATTATTACCGTCTGCTCGCAGCGGCCAACCAGGCCCAGGCGGCAGCGCGGGAGCGTGACCTTTCCCGTCAGAATGGCAGCCGCCGCCTGCCCACGGCGGAAGGCGGTCAGGATGGCGGGGGCGCGCCACAGGAAACGGCCTATCAGGGAGGCACTGATGATAATGACGATGCGTCCTCTTTTGAATCTCCGTTCGAGGAAAATGTGAACGGCTGATCTGTTTCAGCCGCTAACGGTAAATTTATCCTGCACCCTGATCTTGTTCAGGGGCCTCAGACATCCCACATCAATCGTGCGGTACGGCGCTTCTTTGGAGGTTGTGGCGCATTGGTTCAATGAGGCGTTGCCGGACAGCTCCGCACGGGGTGTCCAGTGTGGCGGCATGGATTGCCGTCAGGGGTGGACGCGCTTGGGAGAAGTCGTATGCAACTTGAGAAATATACCGAACGCTCGCGCAGTTTAATCCAGGCGGGCCAGACACTGGCCAGCCGCTCGGGCCATGGCCAGCATACCCCCGAACATATCCTTAAAGTCCTGCTGGATGACGGCGATGGCCTTTCCTCCAATCTGATCCGTCAGTCAGGCGGCGATCCGGCGCAGGCCAAACAGGCTGTCGAACAGGCGCTGGCGAAAATGGCGTCGGCCAGCGGCCCGGGTGCCGGCCAGTTGCACCTCAGCCAGCCGCTGGTAAAGCTGTTCGAGCAGGCGGAGGATATTGCCAAAAAAGCAGGGGACGCCTTCGTCACGGCGGAACGCCTGTTGCAGGCGACTTCGCTGGCCAAGGGGTCGGAAGCGGCGGGTATATTGAAGGCCTCTGGCGTGACGCCGGAGAGTCTCAATCACGCCATCAATGATATGCGCAAGGGCCGCACGGCCGATAACGCCTCGGCGGAAGATACGCTGGAGGCGCTGAAAAAATATGCCCGGGACCTGACCCAGGCTGCACGCGACGGCAAGGTGGACCCGGTGATCGGGCGTGATGAAGAAATCCGCCGCACCATTCAGGTGCTGTCACGGCGCACCAAAAATAATCCGGCGCTGATCGGCGAACCCGGCGTCGGCAAGACGGCCATTATTGAAGGTCTGGCGCAACGCATCGTCAATGGCGACGTGCCGGAAAGCCTCAAAAACAAAAAACTGATGGCGCTCGATATGGGCGCGCTGATTGCTGGCGCCAAATATCGCGGCGAGTTTGAAGAGCGCCTGAAGGCGGTGCTGCAGGAAATTACGGCGGCGGCAGGCGAGGTAATCCTGTTCATTGACGAGATGCACACGATTGTGGGGGCAGGCGCGGCCGAAGGCTCTATGGACGCGTCCAATCTGCTGAAGCCGGCGCTGGCGCGTGGCGAACTGCATTGCGTGGGCGCTACTACATTGAATGAATATCGCAAGCATGTGGAAAAGGACGCGGCGCTGGCGCGGCGTTTTCAGCCCGTGTTTGTCAGCGAACCCACTGTGGAAGACACAGTGTCGATCCTGCGCGGTCTGAAAGAGAAATACGAACTGCATCACGGGGTGCGCATCAGCGACGCCGCGATTGTATCGGCGGCGACTTTGTCGAACCGCTATATTTCAGACCGTTTCCTGCCGGACAAGGCGATTGATCTGGTCGATGAAGCCGCCAGCCGGTTGCGCATGGAAATAGATTCTAAACCCGAAGAGCTGGACGAACTGGACCGGCGCATCCTGCAATTGAAGATCGAGCGTGAGGCGCTGCGCAAGGAAACCGACGCGGCTTCGATCGACCGTCTGGAAAAGCTGGAAAAAGAACTGGTTGGGCTGGAGCAGAATTCTGCGGACCTGACCGCACGCTGGCAGTCTGAAAAGACGCAGCTGGCCGATGCGCAAAAAATCAAGGAACAGCTGGATCAGGCGCGTATTGATCTGGCCCAGGCGCAGCGCAAGGGCGATCTGGCTCGCGCCGGCGAAATCGCCTATGGCCTGATCCCCGGGCTGGAAGTGAAACTGCGCGCCGCCGATGAGGCGGGGGAACGCGCCTCGCTGGAAGAAGCGGTGACCGAAGAGCATATTGCCGGCATCGTGTCGCGCTGGACGGGCATTCCGGTGGAAAAGATGCTGGCGGGCGAGCGCGACAAGCTGCTGGCCATGGAAAACAGGCTGCGCGAACGCGTGATCGGTCAGGACGAGGCCTTGCGCGCCGTCGCCAATGCGGTGCGCCGGGCGCGCGCCGGATTGCAGGACCCGCGCCGGCCGATTGGCTCGTTCCTGTTTCTCGGGCCAACGGGCGTGGGCAAAACCGAACTGACCAAGACCCTGGCGCAATTCCTGTTTGATGACGAAAACGCCATCCTGCGTCTTGATATGTCGGAATATATGGAAAGGCATTCGGTCGCGCGGATGATCGGCGCGCCCCCCGGCTATGTCGGTTATGACGAGGGCGGCGCCCTGACCGAGGCGGTACGGCGGCGGCCCTATCAGGTGCTGCTGTTCGACGAGGTCGAAAAGGCGCACCCGGACGTGTTCAATATTCTGCTGCAGGTGCTGGATGACGGCCGCCTGACCGATGGACAGGGCCGCACGGTGGATTTCAAGAACACCATCATTATTCTGACCTCCAACATGGGTGCGGAATATCTGGCGGCGCTCAAGGACGGGGAACCGGCTGAAAATGCGCGCGCCCAGGTTATGGAAGTGGTGCGCAATAATTTCCGTCCGGAATTTCTCAACCGGCTGGATGAAATCATCCTGTTCAACCGGCTCACACGCGCCCAGATGGACAGCATCGTCACCATTCAGATCCAGTCCCTGTTGGGCCTGCTGGAAGCGCGGAAAATCAGTCTTGATCTGGATGACTCGGCGCGAACCTGGCTGGCCAGTGCGGGCTATGATCCGGTCTATGGCGCACGGCCGCTCAAGCGTGTCATTCAGCGCGCCCTGCAAAACCCGCTGGCGGAGCAATTGCTGGCGGGAGCGATCAAGGAAGGCGAGACGGTGCGGGTCAGCGCGGGCGACAAGGGGCTGATCATCAATGGTCAGGAGATGCAGGCCGCGGCCTGATCTTCCGCACAAGAAAACGCCGGGGCGGGTTGCGCTCCGGCGTTAGACCATGTTCGGATCAGATGGAATCGCCCGTGGCGATCCCGTCTGATCCGTAAAACATGGTCTATATAATAATTTAGAGCAATTTTACCTTTTTAGATTGAACCAACTGGTTCAGTCTGAAAAGGAATTGCTCTAGGTGGCCTTCGGTCCCGTGAGGGGGAGGGGTGGGGCGCGAAGGTAAACTTGCTGGTGAATTGGGCGCTCAGCGTCCCATACACCATGGCGACGGCTAAATAGCTCCACAACAGCACGCCAGTCACGACAGGCACCGCCACCTGAACCAATTCACCAAATTTCGTCCTCAAATGGGGCATGATGTGCTCCTTCCTTAAATCGGATGGCGGTTAGTTACGCCAGGATCCCGCCCGCACGCAGCAGCATCGCCGCGAGTATCCAGATCAGCAGGACCGATCGTGCTGTGTTGACGGCCAGGTCTTCCCACCGGCCCTGAACTAAATTCTGTTTCATTTTCGTCGTCCTATATTGTTGCGTTGCCGCAAATTGCTCTGGCCCTAGACCAGATTGCAGTTCTGAATCACCTGCGCCAGGATCGCCAGGACATAGACCGAGAAGCCAATCTTGATTATTTTACCCAGTAAGTCGCCGGTATTAAAATGTGATGATGTGATGTTCATGTCGCCCTCCATCGTCCGGTTCATCAATTTTGCGCTGCAGTATTTTCCCGATTAGCACTGCAGCATTCGCTGCCATGAATTTCATATAAGGGCGCACAATTAAAAAAACAATGAACAAAATGAACAATTTTTACTGTTTGATCATTTTTTTTCGTGCTGCGCGCAATCGGTTTCATTTTGGCCGGGGGGAAAGCAGGGCAATTATATATAGGCTATTGAAAACAAAAATAAATATTAGCCAGGCGTCAGATTGGAGCTTTTGGGAATAAATTTTTCCGTATTCCGCGAATTTACGAACTAAAGCGTGCAGGTCGTGGAGGCGCGCCGGATTTTATGCGGACTGGGTGTCAGGGCTGGCGGACTGATGCAGCTTGCTGCAAATGCCACTTAAAACCAGGTTGAGAACGCCTCGCAGCTCGCGTTCCAGATCCTCGAGCGCCAACCGGGTGAATAATTGGGGATAATGAAATTTCATGGTGGCGCACTGGATCATCTCGGCGGCGCTGACCACATCGGGAATATCGAATTCGCCCGCCGCATTGCCTGCCGACAGAATTTCAGCCAGCAAGGCCCGAATTCTGGCCAGATTCTGATTCGCAAGCAGCGGCCGCTCGCGCGAAATAATCTGGGCAATTTCGAATATTTTCGCATCGTCCTTCAGCATGGCGTGGGTAACCCGGAGCTGGGTGCATAAGAACAGCTTCAACTTTTCAGAAGCACTCAATCCCGGCCTGCGCACCAATTCGCGCAAGGCATTCTCCTCGTCTTCGAAGGCCAGAAGCGCCAGCTGCTCCGCAATGTCGAGTTTGCCAGGGAAATAACGATATAAATTACCGGGCGACATACCACAGGCTTCCGCAAGATCAGCCATGGTGGTCTTGCCATAACCATATCGGGCTATCAGCTTGTAGGCCGCAGCAACAATTTTCGTGCGTATGTCCGTTTCAACGGGCATTATCATTAACACGCTTCCTCCTGAAGCAACTCTAATCGCAAATGTTGAACAATCAATAAATTATTTAATCATATAATGATGAAATCGTCATTTTTCCAGCCGAAGGCCCATAAATGAGCGGATTTAGCCAGCTTGCCGTCATTGGCGGCGGCGGATTCGGCACGGCGCTGGCCTGTGTGGCGTCGGGGGCCGGCAGCCGGGTGATCTTGCGGGTGAGGGATCCCGGCCTCGCCGCCGCGATCAATAGAGATCATGTCAATAGCGCCTATCTGCCGGGCATTATGCTGGCCGCAGATGTTTTCGCGACTAACGATTCGGCGCTATTAGGGACCGCAGACGCAGTTTTACTGGCGATTCCTGCGCAATTTATGCGGGTGACATTGTCAGAGCAGGTTTCCTTTCTCCGGCCGGGGGCGCCCCTCCTGATTTGCGCCAAGGGCATCGAGAAGGAATCGCACATGCTGATGCATCAGGTTGTGGAACAGGTTGCACCTGGCCATCCCCATGCCATTCTGTCGGGACCGAGCTTTGCCGGCGACATCGCCAGCGGCCTGCCTACGGCGGTGACGCTGGCCTGCGCCGACACGGCCCTGGGCGGGCGGCTGGCCCAACGCATCGCCACTCAAAGTTTCCGTCCCTACGTGTCATCCGACATTATAGGGGTCGAGATAGGCGGAGCCCTTAAAAATGTCATCGGCATCGCCTGCGGCATTGCCGAGGGGCGGGGGTTGGGCGAAAGCGCCCGGGCGGCGCTGATGACGCGCGGGCTGGCCGAAATGACGCGGCTAACCGTCAAACTGGGCGGGCAGGCGGCGACGATGATGGGGCTGGCCGGCATTGGCGATCTGTCGCTGACCTGCAACAGCCATCAGTCGCGCAATTTCAGCCTGGGCTTCCGGCTGGGAAAGGGTGAGGCGCTGGCGGCCATCCTGGCCGGTTCGCGGGGTGTGTTTGAAGGCGCCAGCACGACAGGGGCGGCGGTAGAACTGGCTCGGCAGGAGGGGGTGGACATGCCAATATGCGCCGCGGTCCACGCGATTTTGAATCTGGGTGCCGCCATCGGCGGCGTGATCACGGATTTGCTTGCACGGCCCGTGACCAGTGAGACACTATAACATTCTGACAGCCGGAGGAACTCATATGCATTTCGTGGTTCATTATACTGACAAACCCAACAGCCTGGCGCTGCGGATGGCGACGCGGCCCGCGCATCTGGAATATGTCAAGAATTCGAGCTGTGTCTGCATGGGCGGCCCGCTGCTGGCCGCGGATGGGGAAACCATGGCGGGCGGCGTGCTGGTTCTGGAAACGGATACGATCGAACAGGCCCAGGCATGGGTGCAGGACGATCCCTATGTCAAGGCGGGCCTGTTTGAAAGCGCCATCGTGCGGGCCTGGCGCTGGTCAGTTGGCAATCCGTCGCTGCCAAAAGCCTGAGGCCGATGGCTTACTGGCTATTCAAGTCGGAGCCGGGGGCCTGGTCATGGGAACAGCAGGTCAGGCGGGGCGCCAAAGGCGAGCCGTGGAGTGGTGTGCGCAACTATCAGGCCAATAATAATATGAAAGCCATGCGCAAGGGCGATCTCGGCTTTTTCTATCATTCGGTGGATGAAAAACGCATTGTCGGCATTGTGGAAGTCATCCGCGAACATCACCCCGATCCGACCGATGCGACCGGGCGCTTTGGGCTGGTTACCGTCCGCGCCAGGAAGCCGATGCCCAACCCGGTGACGCTGGCGCAGATAAAAGGCGAACCACGCCTCCAGGAAATGGCGCTGGTGCGCCAGGCGCGCCTTTCCGTGACACCCGTGGCCCCGGAAAGCTGGGCGATTATCTGTGAAATGGGCGGAATGAAGGACAGTTAGGGCTTTTTTTGGTTTCTCCCAACCGCCTTGTTCTCATGCAACGCTAAATACATTAAGCTGCCCCTATAACAATAAAAGAGGAGCGGGGACCATGCGGTTTGCTATTCTGGGCACGGGGGGAATGGGGGCCTATTTCGGCGGCAAGCTGGCGCTTGCCGGACACGAGGTGGCGTTCGTGGCGCGCGGGCAGACGCTTGCTGCCCTGCAGTCCAAAGGTCTGAAAGTGGAATCCCCGGACGGGGATTTTGAACTGAAGACCGTGCGCGCGGGAAGTGACGCAGCGGCCATCGGCGCCGTCGATGCGGTGCTGTATTGCGTCAAGCTGTATGATGTGGCCGGATCGAAGGCGTTGCTTGCGTCGCTATTGGGACCGCAAACCTTTGTTCTCACCCTGCAGAACGGGGTTGAGGTGGTGGACATGCTGGCCCCGGAAATTGAACGGAGCCGGATTTTGCCCGGCTCTTCCTATGTCTCCTCCAATATCGTCACCCCCGGCCTTATCCGTCACGTGGGCGCAGCCGGCCATATAGATTTTGGCGAACTGGACGGCAAGCTCAGTCCGCGCGCGCAATCCCTGATCGACGCCTTTGCGGGCACCAATGTTGAAGCCCGTTTCAAGGCGGACATTAATGGCAGCCTGTGGACCAAATTCGTTCTGGTGGCCGGCTATTCCGGTGTCATGGCGCTGACACGGGGTTCCATTGGCGTGGTTCGCGCCTGCCCCGAGACATTGCACCTGCTGGGCGAAGCGCTGAGTGAGGCAGAAGCGGTGGCGCACGCGATGGGCATGAATATTCCCAAGGATTTCAGCCATAGCCAGGTCGAGAGAGCAAAAGAGTTACCGTTTCAGTTGAAGCCGTCGCTGCTGGAGGATCTGGAGCATGGCAGGCGGATGGAAGTGGACTGGCTGGCTGGCGGGGTTGTCCGTCTGGGCGCACGGGTCGGCGTGCCGACACCCGTGAATCGGGTGATACATGCGGCGCTGAAACCCTATGCGAATGGGACCTGAGAGAGACGGCGGGTCCGGCCCCGGTGATGGAGTCTGGTTTGCTGCCGCCATCGCGCTTGGCGCGATATGGGGTTTCAGTGTGCAACCCATATATTTGCCGGCAGAAATTGCTGGCGGAACGGGTCTGATATTTTATGGCTGGATGCTGGTCGGGGTGTTGTGCCTGTGCCTGTTCCTCATGGGCCGGATGCTGCTGCAGCCCCATCCGCACGCTTCGTTTCAGGCGAAGGTTCTGCAGCCGGGTCCGCTGACGGTGATGGCCATGCCCGCCAGGCGCGCTGCCCCGGTGCCGGAAACCCAGCCCCGGCGTGAAGTTCATGGCGCCAGTGCAGAACCCGCGCCAGAGGCACCGGCCCCCCGCATGGAACCAGCCCCGCCATCCGAAAAACCTCCGTTAACAGAGAAACCCTCTAATCCATCTATCGCGAAGCCCCAGCCTCCGGGCGATCCGTTTCTGGCGGCGCTGGAATATCTGGGTCATGCGCATGCGACAGTGCGTATTGGCGGGATACTGGCGCTGGAACGGCTGGTGCGGCAGGGCGGCGACCTGCAATCCTGTGTGGGAACACTGGCGGCCTACATACAGCAATGGACGGATACGGAAACTGGCCGCAAACGGCCGGGTTTTGATGTGGGCGCGGCGCTTGCGGTGCTCACGCGGCTGTTGCCGGCCGGGGATGCGATACGGAATTTTGCCGATCTGCCGCGTGTCAATCTGTCAGGAATAGAATTGACCGATGCCGACATGTCGCATTTTCATTTCGAACATGCAGATCTGTCGGGTGCGGATTTGCGTGGCGTGAATTTTCGCGGCGCGGATCTGCGTGGTGCGCAACTGGCGGGCGCCATATTTCCGGGCACCAGTTTTCGCGGCGCGGATTTGACAGGCGCCCTGCTTTCAGATGATGAATTCGGGGCGGCCGATCTGTCGATGGCGGGTAATATTTCCGCCACGCAGTTGCTGCATGTGCGCTATCTTCCGGGCCGTCTGCCGCGCTTGCCGGCGGGAATGGTGTTACCAAACCAGACCAGCGCCATGGCCGTGTAACAGAATTTCATCAAGCAGTCGCGGGGCGTAATAACGCCGCTACTATACGCAGGGTTTGCCGTGCCTGGAACTAGAGCAACTTGTGATCAGGTTGAATCGGACCCCCACCCACCCCCTTCCAGGGGGGGGGAATTCGCCGCAGGGTTCCCTCCCATCAAGGCTACGCCGAAGCGAAGCTTCAGCTTCGCCCAGGCGAGTGGAAAGGGGGAGGGTCAGGGCCCGCTGCGCCAGCGCCTGCGCGGCGAGTGGGGATCAACGACACGCAAGAAAACCGGGCATGTTTCAATCCGATCGCGCGTTGCTTTGCCGCAGTCTCACGCCGCCTGTTTTGGCGCCAGCAACATATAGAGCGCGGGCGTAACCAGCCGTGACAGGAACGTCGAGGACAGCAGGCCGCCAATGATCACCGTGGCCAGCGGGCCATACAATCCGGATCCCGATAGCGCCAGCGGCAGCATGCCGCCGATCGCCGTGGCGGATGTCAGGACGACCGGCAGAAAACGCAATTCGCCCGCTTTTTCGATGGATTCGAGCAAAGTAACACCCTGCCGTCGCAGCTGATTGGCAAAGTCCACTAGCAGGATGGAGTTTTTAATCTCGATGCCAATCAGCGCCACCATGCCGATAGAGCCCGTGAAAGACAGGCTGTAGCCGGTAACCCAGAGCGCAAAGAGGCCGCCCAGAATGCCAAGCGGAATAACCCCCGCCACCACCAGGCTGGCGCGAAAGGACTGGAACTCCAGTATCAGCACCGCAAGGATGCCGAACAGCGCGATCAAAGCCGCCGATGACAGACCGGCGAAGCTCTTCTTGCGTGCTTCCGCGTCCCCGCCCGAAGACAGTTTATAACCGGGCGGCAACGGGTCATGCTGGATGCCGGCCATGATTTTGTTGGTCAGGACTTCTGAATTATAGCCGGTTTGCGTATAGGCGGTGATAATCACGACGCGTTCGCGGTTAAAGCGCTGAATGGTGCTGGGGCCTGATTCCAGCGCCGGATTTGTCACCAGGCTCAGGGGTGTCGACCCCCCGGTGCCGGTGCTGACATAGATGCGGCCTAGCGCATCCAGGGCATGGCGCTCGCCCATCGGCAGACGCACCATGATGTCGTATTCATCGCCATCGTCCTCGCGGAATTTGCCGATGGATTCACCCAGCATGGCAAGATGGACGGTCTGGTCGATCTGGCCTGCGGGAATGCCGATCAGCGCCGCCTTCTGGCTGTCGACGCCAAGATTGAGATCCGTGCGGTCAAAGCGGAGCGGATTGGTTATATTGCGCGTGCCCGGCGTGTCTTCAGCGATCCTGGCAATGCGCGCGGCCAGTTCCTTCAGCACCCTCAGATCGGGGCCGGTTACCCGGACGGCGATCGGCGCGAGAATGGGCGGGCCATTTACAAAAGTCAGCAGCAATATCTCGGCGCCCGGATAGGTGGCGAATTGCGCCCGCAATTCATCATATACCCTGGGGGTGGCGCGCGGGTCATATTGGTGCAGCTCCACAAACGCCTCGGCGACGGTCGGGTTGGTTTCCGCCTGGAACAGGTTACCGTACACCTTGGGGTTTCCACGCCCCAGATTGGTCATGACCGTTTTGATTTCGGGCCTGGCGTGCAGGACTTCGTCCACAAAGGCCAGCGCCTTGCCGGTTTCCGCCAGCGAGGTGCCGCTGGGCGTTGATATCTGCACCAGAAACTGCCGCGATTCAGACGAAGGAAACAGACTGAACCCCATGCGCGGGATCAGCGACAGGGTGGCGATAAACAGCAGCAGCGCCAACCCCACGGTAGACTTTGGCCAATTTAGTGCGCGGTACAGCATGGGGCGGTAAAATGAATGAATGCCCCGCATCATCACCCTCAACAGGGCATTGCCCTCGGGACCTTCCTTGTCCGACAGCATACGGCTGGCGAGAAACGGAACGATCGTCAATGATATAAAAAGCGAAGCGGTTACAGCCGACAGGACGGAAGCCGGCAGCGAAAGAATATACCGGCCGGCGCCCTCTGGCAGAAACATCAAAGGCACAAACGCCAGGATCAGTGTCGCCGTACAGCCCAGCACGGCAACCGAAATTTGCGCTGTCCCCTCGATGGCCGCTACCATCCGCGCCTTGCCCTCGCGCAGATGCCGGGCGATATTCTCGACGACGACAATGGAATCATCGACCAGCAGGCCAAGCGACAGGATCAGCCCGGTAATGGAAAGCTGATTAAGAGAAAAGCCAAAAAAATTCAGGATGGTCAGCCCGATGGCCAGTGAAAGCGGAATTGAAATCATCACAATGCCAGCGGCACGCAGGCCGAGCGGCAACAAAGTGAGCAATACAAGGGCAAGTGCGATCGAAAAATCTCGGTACAGGGTATTCAGGCGGCGCTCGACACTGCGCGACTGATCGTGGCCATACTCCAGCACGATGTCGTTGGGCAGGGTTTTTTTAAATTCATCCAGTACAGCATGGATCGCATCGCGCACCTTAAAGAGGTTTTGTCCGTACTGTTGATTGGCGGTGACAAACACGGCCCGCTTGCCGTTATAGCGGGTCAGATGGGTGGCTTCCTCATACGCCCACTCCACGCTGGCAATATCGGAGACCTTGACGAGCTTGCCCTCATAGGCGCCAATCACGGTATCGCGGATCTGTTGCAGATCTTCATAGCCGCCCGTGGCCTTCAGATTAAAGCGTTGCGCCCCTGCATAAATGGGGCCGCCTGGGGCTTCGGCGTTTTCGATGCTGAGGGCGCTCGTCACCCGGGTCAATGGAATGGCCATCGTACTCAGCCGGCCAAGGTCCAGCGCCACCCGCACTTCTGATTTTGGAACGCCCCAGACTTCTGATTTCCAGACGCCCGGAACGCGCTGGATAATATCTTTGAGGGCATCGCTCCTGTCGTCCAGTTCGCGATAGGGCGCGGTCTCGCTGACGAGCGCGGCCTGGACGATATTGGTCAAAGCAATATCGTTTTTCTTCACTTCATAACGGCGTAATCCCGGCGGCAGGGACGGGCGCAGCGCATTCATTTCGCGCACTATATCGTCATATTTTTTTTCAACGTCGACATTTTTCCAGTCGAATTCAATAATGACGCTGGCGACACCGTTTTGAGAAAAGCTGCGAATTTCCTTCACATCATCAAGTGTATCCAGCACATCTTCAATCGGGTCCACCAGCAGTTTTTCTATATCCGCCGGATCGGCGCCGGGCAGTACCGCAATGATGCTGAAAACCGGGATCGGGAAATTAGGATCCTCCGCCCGCGGGATATCAAAAAATGCGTTCACCCCCATGGCGATGAGCAGGGCAAAGACGACCAGGGTGAATTGCCACTGCCGTACCGAAAAGGTGCTGATATTCATGGCGTAATGGCCACGTCCCGAGCGACGCTGACACGCGCGCCATCCCGCAGATAGGCGGCGCCGGCGGTCACAACAATTTCCGATTCGGTCAGCCCCTCCGTGACGAGGATATGCTCGCCCTGCAGTTTGCCAACCGAAATTCTGCGCAACTGTACCGTGCTGTTGGCTGGATCAACCACGAATATACTGGCCTTCATCCCATGGCCCTCCAGGATCGCGCTGGCGGGAATGGCGACGGCGTGGGCATACGCCCCCGCAATGCCCGGTTTAATAGTCACCTCGCCCATGAAGCCGCTGCTCAGGGGGCGATGCGGCGCACTAATTTCAATCTCGGTTTCAAAGGTGCCGCTGCGCGGGTCGCTGGACGCTGCCATGCGCAACACTCGGCCTTGCAGTTCTTCTCCGTCAAAGGCGTCGAGCCGGATGCTGGCCGGGTCGCCGATTTTTATCCGCGCCACATCACGATCTCCCAGTCCTGCTTTCAGGACAAAACCGCCGATGCCGCTGCTTACCGTCAGAATGGGTGTGCCAACGCCTACCATTTCGAGGATGTCCGCTTGACGCATCAGCACCACGCCATCGGCGGGGGCCGTAATGTGGGACATGCTGCGATCAAATTCTATGCCGCGCTGTAAGGCGCGCGCGTCGTCGAGCGCGGTGCGGGCATCTTCCACGCGCTGCACGCTGGCGAACCCTCTGGCTGCCAGCGGCGCAAGGCGTTCCACATCGCGTTTTGCCTTTTCTACCGCCAGCGCCGCCCGCGCGGCATGGGAATCGATTTCGCTTGTGTCCAGTTCGGCCAAAATCTGGCCTTTGGTAATGCTGTCGCCCTGATCCACGGCAATGTTGCGGATCAGGCCGCCGATCTTGAAGGACAGCCTGGCCTCGCTGTCCGGCCGTACCGTGCCATAAGCGGTCACGGCATCCGCATTGGGCGCTGGCAGGGCCTTTTCGGCACGCACGGGTATGGTCTGTCCGGATTGTTTGGCGACCGCCTTTGGTTGATCGCCGCAGGCGCCGAGGCCCAGAGCCAGAGCCAGAGCCAGACTTAGAACTGTTATGGCTTTATGAGGCCCACCGGACATATTCAACAATTCCTCGATGTATACCCGAACGCTGTTAATTTAATAGGGCGGGTGCCTCTTGTCAATGCTTACCTAACGATGTTAGATTACTGCCATGCACAAAATTACCAGCCTTCTGAGCCACGCTGTTCACCGGCGCCTGCCGCCGCAACAGCGCCGGCAGCAAATCATCGCGGAAGCAAGGAAACTATTCGCGGAACAGGGGGTCGCCAGCGTGACCATGCGCAGCCTCGGCAAGCGCTGCGGCATCACCCAGGCGTCGATTTATCAGCATTTTGCCGACAAGGACGCCATTCTGTTCGCCATCTGCGATGGCTATTTCAACCTGATGCTGGAAGAATTCCGCAAGGCAAGTGAAACCACGGACGATCCGCTGCAAAAATTACTGGCCATCATGGATACCTATATTGAACTGGGCCTGTCGCACCCGGAGGAATACCGGCTGACATTCATGACCTCGGTCTCGGGCATAACAGATGCGTCCCAGACAGGTGAAAATAGGGCTGGAGCCGGAGAAAAGGTGGGTTCTCTGGCGTTCAATTTTCTGCAGGAAAGGATTGCCGGATTGATGACGGCGGGTCAACTGCGTGCGGGCGATCCGGCCGCCACGGCGGAAGCCATATGGGCAGCGGGTCATGGGCTGGTCTCGTTGCTGATCACCCATACGCGCTATGTCTGGTCGGATATTCAGGCGGTAAAACAGGCGCATCTGGGACTGATGCTGCAGGGGATGCTGACTCAAGAAGCGGCGCTTGCGCTTGGTCCCGCACATGTTCAAAATAGCGCCAGCAAGATAAGCAGATAACGACCAGGGAGACGGACTATGGCATTAGATACTCAGGTGGCGGCGCTTTTGAAGCAGCTCACGGCGGACCCCAGCGCACCGGGGTTGGCCGACGTGCCGCCTGAAGGCGGCCGGGCGATGTTCCACGCCTTGTGCGCCATGCTGGATGCCAAGGATGTTCCCATTGGCAAGATTGAAAACAGTAAAATACCGGGACCCGCGGGCGAGTTGCCTATACGTATTTATACGCCGGCGGGGGCAGCAGGAAGCGCCCTGCCCTGCCTAGTCTATTATCATGGCGGCGGCTGGGTGATCGGCGATCTGGAAACCCATGAAGGGGCGTGCCGCCTGCTGGCCAATGGCAGCGGTTGCAGGGTGGTCTCGGTCGATTACCGTCTGGCGCCCGAACACATGTTTCCGGCAGCACCCGAAGATTGTTACGCCGCCGTGAAATGGGTTTCCGCCAACGCGGCGCAACTGGGAATTGATCCAAAGCGGATAGCGGTCGGCGGCGATAGCGCCGGCGGTAATCTCGGTGCTGTGGTTTGCCAGATGGCGCGTGACAGGGGCGGCCCGGCCATTGCCTTTCAGTTGCTGATCTATCCTGCGACCGATATGGCGCTGCAGACGCCCGCCAGAAAGGAAAACGCCGTCGGCTATTTCCTCGAAGAAAAGACCATGAAATATTTCTATGACCTCTATGTGCCAAAAGGGACGGATGAAAATAATCCCTATTTGTCACCGCTGCGGGCAAAAAGTTTTGCCGGCCTGCCCGCGGCCTATGTCATTACGGCGCAATATGACGTGCTGCGGGATGAAGGGCGTATCTATGCCGAAAAACTGCAGGCGGCAGGGGTGAAGGTGAAGTTGGTCAATTATGACGGGCTGATCCATGGCTTTTTCACCATGTCCGGGGCAATATCGGCGGCGGGGCCTGCAATTAGGGATGCGGCGCAGGCCCTCAGGCAGGGCCTGGCGTAAAACGCCTTTCAACGGCGGCGATCTGGCGGGCGCATTCCGGCGCGTCCCAGCCCCGTTCGGCCGACAGGATGGCGCAGGCCTTTTCAAGGGCCTCCGCCCCCGGATGACCAAGTGTGCACAGGCCCGTGCGCCGGAACACGGCGTCTTCAAGTGTCATGGCCAGTTCGTGGCGGGCGGCAAACACTATCTGCGCGCCGGTTTCCGGCAGGTGCGGGGCAAGGGGCGCCGCCAGGTGCGCATCCTCGCGGATAAGGGCCAGCACCTTATCCATATCCGCGCCATAGGCCGAGGCCAGATGATCAATGAGTGCATTCCCATAGTGCGGATATTTTTGGCGCATAGTCTCCAGAAAATCCGGAAAATCCCGCATCGCTCCGGGCAGCGGCGTCACCTCTGTGCGGCAGGGCTGTGGCGGGCGGCGCAGTTTGCCGAGGCACAGATCCACCACCTGTTCCGCCAGATGGCGCGATGTCGTCCATTTGCCGCCCAACGCGGAAATCAGCCCCTCGCGGCGTTCCTCTTTGGCGTGATCGAAAATTTCCGATCCCCGGCTCGCGCCATAGGTGCCGGTGCCGGGGTTTGCAGGGTCCGCCACTAGCGGCCGCAGGCCCGCATAAAAATGCAGCACATCGGCGCGAGTCAGACGCGCCATCGGCAGGCCCTGGTTTACCTTGGCCAGTAATTCGGCAATGTCGGCTTCCGTGACCCGCACATTGTCAGGATCATCCGTAAACGGCGTATCTGTGGTCGCCAGAATGGAGTGCCCCCGCCAGGGCAGGATGAAGAAATGCGCATCGCTGCCGATGACGGCAATCGCGCGCCGGGACAGCGGCCGGGTGATCAGATGCACGCCCTTGGAGCGGAGCAGTTTTACCGTAGTGGGATTGTCTCCATTGACCGCTATTCCATCTGCCCAGGGGCCTGCCGCGTTGATCGTCAGAGGCGCCGAGAGAACATATTCCGCGCCATCCAGTCCGTCGCTGACATGGACGCCGCCGACCTGTCCGGGCGGGCCTGCCAGTCGCGTCACCCGCGCATAATTGGCTATCTGCGCCCCATTGGCCACGGCGCCCGCCAGAAAGGCGAAGGCCAGACGTTCCGGGGCCTGCATCTGGCAATCGAAATAGCTCAGCGCCCCATACTGGGCGGCGCCTTTCAGCAGGGGTTCGGCCTTGCAGGCCATAACAGGGGTAAGCGCGCGGTGGCCCGGCAGGATTTTGTCCGGGCTCATGCCCCGGTTACGGTCAAAGGACAGCAGATCATACAGCGCCAGACCCGCGCGCAGCATCAGGCCTTGCCGCCAGGAAGCCGTAGGCAGGTAAAAATTCAGGGGCGTCACCATATGCGGGGCGATGCGTTGCCAGATACGCCGCTCGCGCAGGGATTCCCGCACCAGCCCGAATTCGAAATTGCGCAGATAACGCAATCCGCCATGAATCAGCCGCGATGAAGCGGCAGTGGTGGCGCCCGCAAAGTCCTGCTTTTCCACCAGCCCCACGCTGAGACCGCGCAAACTGGCGTCCCAGGCGATTGCGGCCCCGATAATCCCGCCGCCTATGATCAGCAGATCAAAGGGGGTATGGGCCATTTCAGCCAGATTTCGTTGCAAGGAGCCAATCCTTTTAGAATTTGCCGTATCCAGCCCAGCAAATCAGCGTTATCACGCCACACTCTGTCCTGCGTACAGAAAGTTCTCTCCCCCTTCTCTCCGTCGCCGGAAACCGCAGCTTAAGTTCCTGTCGCGCCGGCAGGTATATCAGGTGGAAAGGTGCTGGCGAGGGCGCGCATCTACATTTTCTATGGTTACATGGCATAATTTCTGTGATTACATGACGACCGTCTGAGGGGGCACTGCAGAGGTGTTACCGGTTTGCGGGAACGCGAGTTGCCGGACATAATAAGAAGCCGAGGTTATCCGATCCAGAATGTAAAACTGGACGGCCGTTGTATCAGAGGGGAAACAATGCAGCAGATTGAGAATTTGGTATTCGGTTACCGCGCCATTATCCTGTCGGTGCTTGCCGTGTTGA
>SHWM01000087.1 GCA_009693835.1 Alphaproteobacteria bacterium | reverse complement strand
TGGACGTGCAAATGCTAACCTCATTTCGTAAAAGCGCTGGCAGCTGGTTTACAAAGATATTCCTCTTCATCCTGGTGGTCAGTTTTGGCATCTGGGGGGTCGCCGATTTTGTCAACAGCGCAAAAGAAGCGCCGCTGGCCAAAGTGGCGGGCAAGACTATTTCTGCCCAGGAATATAACGCAAATTACCGCCGCGAGCTGTTCAGGCTACAACAGCAATATGGGCCGGATTACACCAGCGCGAAGGCGCGGGAAATGGGTCTGGACCGCGAGGTCCTGCGCCAGATGCTGGTCGCAATCATGTATGACCGCGAGGCAGCGCAACTGTCGCTGACGGCCTCGGATGAAACCATCGCGACGAGCATCCGCGAAAACGCCAGTTTTCGCGATTCACTGGGCCAGTTCGACAAAAATATTTTCCGCCGCGTGTTGAACGATAATGGCTTCGCCGAAAAGGAATATCTGCATCGTGCGAGGATGGATCTGACCCGGCAGCAACTGATCGCAGCCGTCGGCTCGGGTGTCGTGGTTCCGCAAAAAATTGCCGCCGCATTCTATATGATGCGTGAGGAGCAGCGCATCGCGGATATCCTCTACATACCGCAAAGTGCGGTTGGAAAAATTTCCGGGCCTGACAACGCGGCGCTTGAAAGTTTTTACAAGGCGAATCCGGCCCTGTTCACGGCGCCGGAAATCCGCATGGTCAGCTACCTCACGCTGCGCCCGGAGGATCTGGCTAAAACCATCGTCCCCGACGAAAAGGAATTGCGCGAACAATATGACGCCAGGCTGGCGGAGTTCACAGTGTCCAGCATGCGCAATATACAGCAGTTCGTACTGCCCGACGAGGCCGCCGCCAAAGCCGCACACGACAAGATCAAAAACGGCAATGATTTTGAGAAAGTGGCGAAACAGACAAGCGGCATGAGCCCCAAAGATTTGGAGTTGCGCGAAGTCACCAGGGAAATGCTGCCCGCCGGCATAGCCGACGCCGTATTTGCGCTGAAGGAGCGCGAGATCAGCCAGCCGTTAAAAAGTCCGCTTGGATGGCATCTGGTACGGATCACGGCTGCGCGTCAGGAGCGGGTGTCGCCATTTGAAGAGGTGCGAAACCGTATCGCCGCAGAACTGGCCCTCAGCAAAGCCACCGAACTGGTGATTGAATATTCAACCCGCCTGGAAGATGCCCGTGCCGGCGGCGCGTCACTGGAAGAAGCCGCCAGGGAATTCAATCTGAAACTGCAGGTCATTGCGGGCGTCGACCGGCAAGGCAAAGCGCTGGATGGCAAGCCTGCCGCTAATCTGGTGGATGATCCAAAATTTCTAGCCGACATTTTCGAGACGGAGGAAGGATCGGAAAGTGATCTGCGCGAGAACAAGGAAGGCGGCTATTATGTGTTGCGTGTCGATAGTGTTACGCCCGCCGCCGTGCGCCCGCTGGCCGAGGTGCGCAGCGAAACAACCGCCGCGTGGCGCGCACAGGCGACGGGTGAAAAACTGCTAAAACTGGCGGATGATTCCCTCAAGGCGGCCGAAGACGGCAAGTCCCTGACGGAAATCGCCAGTCCCCTCGGCCTGAAGATCACGCAAGGCCCGCCCATCCAGCGCAGCTATACCAGTGACCAGATCAATGCAGCATTAACTGCCAAACTGTTTACCGGCAAACCTGGCAGTAATTTTGGGGAACCGGCGCCGGCTGGCGGGTACACCATTGCGCGCCTGCGTGAAATAAAGACACCGTCTGTGAATGACAAAACGGATGCGGTGGCGCGGCTGGGCCGTGATCTGGCGAAAATCTACGCCGATGACGTTCTGGCGCAGTACCAGTCCGTTCTCGAACGCCGTTATGATGTCGAGGTCAACCAGAGCCGGCTTGCGAGCCTTTTCGATGAGCAGTGAACATGCTGGTTGAGCCTGATTTTGACGCCTTCACCCGCACCTATGAGGCCGGCGCGCCGCAACTGGTGTGGACCAATCTTGTGGCAGACCTGGAAACCCCCGTATCGGTGATGCTCAAACTGGCGGAGGGACGGCCCTACAGCTTTCTGTTTGAATCGGTGGAGGGCGGCGCAACCCGCGGGCGCTATTCCTTCATTGGCATGAAACCCGACCTGATCTGGCGTTGTTATGGCGACCGCGCCGAAATCAACCGGAAGGCGCGCGCCGATAGCAATGCCTGGACCCCGTGCCCGGAAGGGGCGCTGGAATCGCTGCGCAAACTGGTGCGGGAGATGCGCGTCGATCTGCCCGCCAGCCTGCCGCCCATGGCGACGGGCCTGTTCGGATATATGGGGTATGACATGGTGCGGCTGATGGAGAAACTTCCCAGCCCGAATCCGGACCCGCTGGGACTGGCCGACAGCATCTTCATCCGCCCCTCGATCATGGTGATCTTTGACAGCGTCAAGGACACCGTCAGCGTCGTCACACCGGTCTGGCCCCAAGCCGGCATATCGGCACAGGCGGCGTATAATCACGCGAACGAACGTCTGAACGATGTGGTTGCGGACTTTGAAAAGCCGCTGCCGCACGCCACCAATTACCGGCTGGACGGGATGACGCCTCCACCGGAGCCGCTGTCGAACACGACGCGGGCGGAATATCACGCCATGGTGGAACGGGCGAAGGAATATATCAGCGCCGGAGACGTGTTTCAGGTCGTTCCCAGCCAGCGCTTCCGCATGCCATTCTCTTTGCCGCCATTCGCGTTGTACCGCGCGCTGCGGCGCATCAATCCATCCCCCTATATGAACTTTCTTGATTTTGGCGACTTTGCCATTGTGGGATCCAGCCCGGAGCTGCTGGTGCGGCTTCGTGATAATGTCGTCACAATCCGGCCCATCGCCGGATCACGCCCGCGCGGCGCCACGCCGGAGCAGGACGCCGCCATGGCGCATGATCTGATCACCGACCCGAAGGAACGCGCTGAACATCTGATGCTGCTCGATCTTGGCCGCAACGATGTGGGCCGCGTGTCGCAGATCGGCAGCGTCCGGGTTACCGGCCAGTTCATGACGGAATATTATTCCCACATCATCCATCTGGTTTCGAATGTCGAGGGACTGATTGACCCCAAATTCGACGCCATCACCGCATTATGCGCGGGCTTTCCCGCAGGGACGGTCAGCGGGGCGCCAAAAATCCGGGCGATGGAAATCATCGATGAACTGGAAAAGGAAAAACGCGGCGTCTATGCCGGGTGCGTCGGATATTTCTCGGCGAATGGGTCGATGGATAATTGCATCGCGCTGCGAACGGCCGTGGTCAAGGACAAGATGGTCTATATCCAGGCTGGCGGCGGCGTGGTGGCGGATAGCGACCCGGAAGCCGAATATCAGGAGACCATTACCAAGGCCAAGGCCATGGTGCGGGCAGCGGAGGAGGCGGTCCGCTTCGCCTCAGCCGCAGGAAAAGGGCAGTAGCCAACGGCCTCCGGTCATCGAGCGACTTTACTTGATCATATAGAACCGTCCGGCTCTATACGATCGCGCGTTACTCAAGGACGCACGCATTCATCATTTCTGCATGATCAAAGCGGGACCGGGCACCGGCGCCGCATGGCTGGCGCGGTTTAATTCAAGCTGCTCCCGGCTCAACTGGAAGCCAATCAGGATTTCATAGCCAAGGCCATCCTTGCCTTCGGGCACCGTAAATTTGATATCATCATAATCCTCGGCGAACAAAGATTCGGTCTTACCCGATTTGAATTTGACGGAGCCTTTAAGCACATCCTTGCTGACCACCTCGCCAGCCGGGTTCAGCAGCGCCACGAAATAGGAATATTCGTAACTATTCGCCGGGGCGGCCGGCCCGGCTTTCGCCCGCGCCTCAAAACGCAGGGACGCGGTCATTACGCGTTTTTCGAGAGTGCACTCCACAAGATTCGCCCGCATAAATTCCAGCATGTAGGCTAGGTTGGCCGGATCGCGTGCCGTCCCTTCTCCAAACATGCGCATCTCGGAAGCGTCCGACAGGACCCCAACCGTAGGGCACACCAGAGGCGCCTTACCAATATCGCTGTCCGTGCTGCAGCCCACCAGAACGGCCAGCAGCACGCCCGCCAGCGCCCGGCGAAAAATTACATGCATAAATTCAATATGTCAGTTAACAGCAATAAACCGGCGCGCCTTCTGGCCCGTCCAAATCATCTAAAGCTTGTTATGGGTCCCGTCGCACATGGGCGCCTTGCTGGACTTCTTGCAGGCGCAGAAAAACACCTTGCGGTTCGCATCGGCCTTATAGGCCACCGGGGTAAAACTGCTGCCTTTGTGGGTGCCGTCGCAGAAGGGCTGCGTGGCGGACTTGCCGCAGGCGCACCAGAAATAATTCTTGCCAGCCACCACGTCAACGGCAATAGGTTGCTTTCCTGCGATTACGGGCTCTTCCATGGCATGCTCCTTCAGTCTCTTGTATGAATGATCTGTGAGGCAGTCTAATGGCAAATAACAAATGAAGCAAATGGGCAAACCGCCTTTGACGATTTATCTGGCTGCGCCGCGCGGCTTTTGCGCGGGCGTGGACCGGGCCATACAGATTGTCGAAAAGGCGCTGGAAAAATATGGCGCGCCCGTGTTCGTGCGCCATGAAATCGTGCATAACAGGCATGTGGTGCGCAGCCTGGAGGCAAGGGGTGCCATCTTCATCGACGAACTTGATCAGATAGCAGAGGGCCGGCCCGTCGTGTTTTCAGCACATGGAGTGCCCAAATCCGTGCCAGCGGCGGCGCAGGCGCAGGGGTTGTTTTATATCGACGCCACCTGCCCTCTGGTTTCAAAAGTACATAGTGAGGCCCAGCGCCATTACGGCATGGGGAGCGAAATCGTACTGATCGGGCACGCAGGCCACCCCGAGGTCATCGGCACAATGGGGCAATTAGCCGAAGGCGCGGTGACGCTTCTGGAAACGGTTGACGACGCCGCCAGTTTTCAGCCGCGGGATGCTACCCGCCTTGCCTATATCACCCAGACCACCCTGTCAGTGGATGATACAGCAGAGATCATCGCCATGTTGCGCCGCCGCTTTCCCGGCGTGGCGGGTCCCGCGCGCGAAGACATTTGTTACGCCACCAGCAATCGCCAGTCTGCGGTCAAGGCCATCGCCGGCCGCTGCGAGGCGCTGCTGGTGCTTGGCGCGCCCAATTCTTCAAACTCGATGCGGCTGGTCGAAGTGGCCGCCCGGGCCGGTTGCCCGCGGGCTATCCTGGTGCAGAACGCGTCCGATCTGGATTTTGCAAACTTTGCGGGCATCCGCACGCTGGGCGTGACGGCGGGCGCCTCGGCGCCTGAAGTGCTGGTGCGGCAGGTGCTGGACGCGTTTGCAAATCATTACGAAACGCATATTGAGGAAATTGCCGTCACACGCGAAGACGTGGAGTTCAAATTGCCGCGCGCTGTGCTGGATTAAGCCGGGACCAGGAAAAGCATATGGCCGTTTACACCGAAGTTTCCGATGAAGAACTGGACGCCTTTGCCGCCGGGTATGATATCGGCGAAGTGATTTCGTACAAAGGTGTGGCCGAGGGGGTCGAGAACAGCAATTATATGTTGCGCACGTCTGGCGGCGATGGAATCTATTTTCTGACCCTGTATGAAAAACGGGTATCACCCGCCGACTTGCCCTTTTTTTTAGGCCTGATGGAGTTTCTGGCGGGACGCGGTATTTCCTGCCCGCTGCCGGTGCACGCTCGCGATGGCGCTGCGCTGCGCATGCTGGCTGGGCGCCCCGCGGCGATTGTGACTTTTCTGGACGGGGTGTCGGTACGCCGTCCACGCCTGCAACATTGCGCGGGTCTTGGCGCGGGGCTGGCGCACTTGCATCTTGCCGGTGTGAATTTCCCAATGCAGCGGCCAAATGCGCTGTCTGTAAAGCAATGGAGGCCGCTCTTTTTACGCAGCGCCGCCGGCGCCGACACAATCGCCGCTGGCCTTGCCGGCGAACTCGACGCCGAATTGCAGGAGCTGGAAAATCACTGGCCGCAAAGCCTGCCCACGGGAATCATTCACGCCGACGCGTTTCCCGACAATGTTTTTTTCCTGCATGACCGGCTAAGTGGATTTATAGATTTTTATTTCGCCTGCAATGACACGCTGGCCTATGATATCGCCATCTGCCTGAACGCCTGGTGCTTTGAACCGGACGGCGCTTTCAATGTCACCAAGGCCCGGGGGATGCTGGCCGCCTATCAAACGGTGCGTCCCCTTACGGCAGCGGAAATGTCGGCATTGCCCTTACTGGCGCGCGGCTCCGCATTGCGGTTTCTGCTGACGCGTTTGCATGACTGGCTGTTTCCCATCGAGGGCGCGCTGGTGAAACCCAAGGACCCGCTGGAATATCTGCACAAGCTTCGCTTTCATCGCGATATTACCGGTCCTGGTGCTTACGGTATTGACACATGAGACAGGCTCTGCAGGACAGGGTGGATATTTACACGGACGGGGCCTGTTCGGGAAATCCGGGGCCGGGCGGCTGGGGCGCACTACTCGTGCATGACGGGGGCGAGAAAACACTGTGCGGGGGGGCACGGGACACGACCAATAATCGCATGGAAATGACAGCCGCGATCGAGGCGTTGAAAGCACTGACCCGGCCCTGCAATATTCATCTGCATACGGATTCGTCCTATTTGCGTGATGGCATTACGAAATGGATCCACGGCTGGAAAAAAAACGGCTGGCGTACGGCCGACAGAAAGCCGGTCAAGAACCAGGATTTATGGCAGGAGCTCGAAACCCATCTGGAACGCCAGCACGTGACGTGGCACTGGGTCAGGGGGCATGCAGGCCACCCCGAAAACGAGCGCGCCGATGCGCTCGCCAATCAGGGCATGTCGGCATTCAAATCCAGACGCTAGTCGATAGAATTGCCAACATTTTCAGCGCTCAGGGCAGACCGCATGCCAGTGAACATGGCCTTGAGCGCTTCTGCTTCAAACTTGTTTGTGCGGCCATTCCCGGTAAATCGGGTCCAGACATCCGATATCAGAACCAGTGAGCAGTTACACGCACCAAGCGTCCAGTATTTATCTACGGCTGTTTGCAGAAAATCCCGGAAAGGCAGCGGATTGCCTTCTTTTATCAAGGCGTCATAAGCCTCATCGCACTGCAGCAGGATGCTTTGTGTGTTCTTGTAGGCATTGCGCAGCCTTTGATGAATATCCTTGCGGAACATCGCAAGACTTTCGCGTTCAGACCCGATCAGTCTGCGGGCGTCTGTGGCGATGGCGTTATCAGATTGCAGGAAGCCCAGCATCTCCGCGATTTTTGGCCGGATCCTCTGCAACTGATACTGATAGTAGGAAATGCCCTTCCAGGCGCCAAACACTTCAGGAATGGCGTCGGCTTCGATGCGAAAGGCCGCAATGAAAGCCGTGGCGTCATTGGAATCCGGATCCCAGATGCCGTCTATTGATTTGGGAACATAAATCGCCGTCTGGATAGGCCGCCGGGAGAGGGTTTTAACTGCGCCCTTTGCCCCAGAGGAACTTCCCGGCATTGCTCCATCAAGGGCAAAACTCGGCTGCTTGAAAATGATGGTATTGTTCAGGGCCTGGCTTTTAAAGAGACGTTCTTCCGGCTTCAAACCGCGCGATATATCCAGTATCCTGAAAGATCCGGCGGAACTGGCTTTCAGGATATTCTGAAGGGGGACTGACACGTGCGCCACTTTCCTTGTTGGGGGAACGGCGCCAATAATGCAGAAATAAGATTATCAACGTCTGAACTTATCCCCGGTCAGAAAAATTGCCTGACCGGGAATTAGCAATAAATTTACCCTAAAGTTGCGTCAGCATGGTCTCTGCGCCGCTTTTTACGGCCCCGCCCGGAGCGTCTTCTATATTCAGCTGTTTGACCACCCCATCCTCCACAAGCATGGAATAGCGCTTGGAGCGGACACCCAGCCCCATTTTGGTCAAATCAAGCTCCAATCCCAGCGCCTTGCTGAAGGCCGCACTGCCATCACCCAGCATTAAAACCTTGTCGCCCACATTACGATCCTTGCCCCAGGCCCCCATGACGAAGGCATCGTTTACCGATAGACAGGCAATGGTGCTCACACCCTTGGCCTTAATTTCACTGGCTTTTTCAACAAAACCGGGCAGATGCTGATTTGAGCAGGTGGGCGTGAATGCACCCGGAACCGCAAATAACACTACTTTCTTGCCCCCGAACAGCTCTGCCGTAGTCAGGGGCGCAGGCCCTTTATCCGTCATCTGCATCAGCGTGCCTTCAGGTATCTTATCGCCTACCTTGATCGTCATTTTCTGTCTCCCTGGTTGCTAACAGTAATTATTCTCCATAACTTTACTCTGTCCGCGTCCGTTCCGCCAGTTTCACCTGCTTTTCCACCGCAAATTCTCCATCCACAAGGGTCAGGGTAACGATTTGGCCAACAACAGACTGCCCAGGATCCAGCCGAATAACCGGCAGGTTAAACGCCGCCTGATGATTATTTTCACCATAAAGGATTTGCGGCCGGCCGAAGTTCAGATTAACCGGCCCATCGGCGAACATGTCCGGGCGTCCAAAGCCATGAATGCTGCTGGCGTCAACCCGCAAATTAAGCTGAGCGCCCTCTAGCTCCAAAAAGGCGTTCCGGATGCGGGCGAAAGCAGCTTCGCCCTCTGGCGCCGGTACGCGGGACAATGCGGCCTGCAATGCGCTCTTCTCAGATGTGGCGCGCGCTGGCCCCGGCGGCAGCAGGAGGTTCCGCTCAGCCTGCTCCGGCACACATATATCCATGCACACGGCATACTCCACCCGCACCTCAACGCGCACCTGCCGCGCGGCATTCAAAGGCTGAACATAAAATGGAAATATGACCAGCCCCTCGTAACCATAGGACTCCTGCCCCTGCGCAATAAGCCGCCGGGGTGCGGGCCATCTGATTTCCGGTTTCCCGGCATTTTCATAAGTTGGAAACGTGAACACCGGCGGCAATCCGCTTTCGCCAGCCGCGCGCCAATAGGTTTTCCAGCCCGGGCGGGGTTCGATACGTATCCCCAGCAGCAGCGGCTGGCCATCCCCCAGCGCCGTGGAGGCGGCAATCAGATCGATGCGCGAATACGCAGGCTCCGCATATGCGCCTGTACAGGCAAGCGAGGCGTACAGGACTGCCCCGTATAACAGCGGCGCGGGACGCATGTCAGTTGAAGGGCATTAAAGGGACAGTTCCAGTTCCAGAAAATCCCGTGCCGGAATGGCGGCATCCCCCGGAGGTATGAAATCCGGATTTTCCGCACGGTATTCTTCAAGCTGTGCCCGGCGGAACCCGGAAATCGAGAAACCCCGTTTCTGCAAAAAGCCGGCCGCAGCCAGATTATTATTCCCAACCAGCGCGCAGAATTTTCTGCATCCTTCGGAGCGCGCAAGATCAATCACCGCCTGCAGCAGCGCCCCGCCGCAGCCCCGTCCAGGATACGCGCTGTCCAGCCAGAGGAGATACGCCGTATCCGCATCAAGCTCAAAACTCGCCAATCCCGATAGCCCCTGGCTGTTTCGGGCCGTAAAACCGTTAAGCGCAGATATGTCCCGTAACCCGCGCGGACCCGGAATGCGCGCACTTCCATAACGCCGCCCCATGTAGTCGTGGATAAATTCAACATCGTCTGCCTTGGTGCGCGCCAGATGTAATTGAGCTTCATTCAGTTCACGGATTATTTCTATACGGTCGCCGTCCAGTTCGGGCGGCGCACCCCGGGTCGAGGGGTCGGAAAACGCGGACAGTTTGATGGGATTTCCGGCCATGTGCAGGGTGCCTGCCACAGGGTCCTGTGCGGTGACCACCATATTCCTGACCTTGATTTGCGGATCAGCCAGAATTTGCGCCACATTATTGATCGGCCCGGCGGGAACACCCCGTTCGTGTAACTGCGCCAGCCAGTGTGCGACGGGCGCCCTTCCAAGCGCCGCCTCAAAACACAGTTTCAGCGCCTCTACATTTTTGTTACGCAGCGGACCCGTGGTAAAGCGGGGGTCGTGCACAAGTTCAGGTAGTTCAAGCGCCTCCAGCGCCAGATGAAACAGTTTGTCATTGCCCGCAGCAATAATCACATACCCATCCTGCGCGGCATAAGCCTCGAAAGGCGTAATAGAAGGATGCCGGGCGCCCAGGGGACCGGGGATCTCACCGGTCGTGAAGTAGCGCACAATCGCGTTCTCGAGTATGGCCAATTGACAGTCCAGCATCGAGACATCCACCTTCTGTCCCCGGCCCGTCGCCGTGCGATCATGCAGCGCCGAGAGAATGCCGATAGAAGTGAACAGGCCTGCCGTAATATCGCCGATGGAACTGCCAACCCGCGTTGGCGGCCCACCGGGATAGCCTGTCAGGCTCATGATCCCACCCATGCCCTGCACCACCATGTCATAGGCGGGACGATCCGAATAAGGGCCGGTATGACCAAACCCGCTGGTCGCGGCATAAATCAGACGCGGGAAACGCGTTTTCAGGGCGTCCCAGCCATAGCCGAGCTTTTCCATGGTCCCGGCGCGGTAATTTTCCACCAGCACATCAGCGTTGCGCAGCAATTGCTCAAAAATTTTCTTGCCATCCGGCGCTTTCAGATCAAGCGCGATCGAGCGTTTCCCCCGGTTGAGCGACATGAAATAAGCCGAGCGGTCCCCAATAAAGGGGCCAAAGGCCCTGGAATCATCGCCGCCGGCAGGTGTTTCAACCTTGGTCACCTGCGCGCCCAGATCCAGCAGGGTCATCGTGCAATAGGGGCCAGCCAGCACCCGTGAAAGGTCAATCACCCGGATGCCGTTCAGCGGCCCTGACGGTTGCATGGCACTGTTCCCCGTATTATTTGCATCACTATTCAGGTTTTCTGATCCGGTTCAGCCGTCAGGCGCGCGTCCTCCACCTGATTGGCCTGTTTTTCCTGTTCGCGGCGCGCGGCGTCACGAACCTGCCGGGTCAGGCCGAATTTTACGCGGTTCTGACCGGCTGCTTTAAGCCGGGTCTGGTTGGCCCGCTGTTTACGGGCCTTATTCAGATTGACGATCTCGTTCATGGAGACATTATCGCCGTTGCTGTATGTTTTTGCCAGTGTAAACAGGAACAGATTCGCCTATGCGATCCGTGCGCAAATTCAAACGGCGGGCCTCCAGCGGCAGAAAGATCGCCATAGGGACGGCCGCCCTGCTGGCAGGCACGGTTTTGGCGGTGCTGATACTGCCTGGTTTCATAGACTGGAACCGCTTCAAGGCCCAGATTGAAAACCAGGCCAGCAGCTTAACGGGCCGGCAGGTGCGCATCAATGGCCCGATCAGCTTTCGCATGCTGCCGCGCCCGGCTTTGTCTCTGGAAAACGCCACGATCGCAAATCGTCCGGGCGCTGCAGAACCACTTATGCTGAGTCTGGAGTGTCTCGATGCGCAATTGGGGATGCTGGCGCTGCT
>SHWM01000008.1 GCA_009693835.1 Alphaproteobacteria bacterium | reverse complement strand
TGCCTAGTGCCACGACTGCGTTTGGAGGGAGAGTATCCGCTTGGTAGGTGGGTGCACACTCAAAGAAGTGCCCGTGACAAGCTCTCTCCCGACCGCCGCAGCCGCCTGGATGAGCTTGGGTTTGTATGGGACGCTCGTCGATCTCTTACTGTTCGTCGTCAGATTATCTAATGAAGAGCGCGTTCTGTGGATTGATTGCCGCGTCTGGCCGGTTTTGTTTCCGCCAAGTGTCCCGCCAGTGTCCCATGAGGAATAAAGGTTGGCTGTGAGTTTCAATAACATATTGATTTTATTGGTGCCGGCTGCAGGAATCGAACCCGCGACCCCCTGATTACAAATCAGGTGCTCTACCATCTGAGCTAAGCCGGCATTTTTACGATGGCCGGCGGAACATACGCGCAGAGGCCAATACTGGCAAGATACCCTGAGAGAATACGACACCTTTCCGAAGCGCGCCCAATGGCTTATTCTGGCGCCATGACATATCCCATCCCCACATCGATTGATGAAACCCTGAAATTACTGCACTCGGACGGCTATATTGCCGGCCGGCCGCTGGCGACCGTGCTGTTTCTGGCCCTCAAGCTTGGGCGTCCGCTGTTCCTGGAGGGGGAGGCAGGCGTTGGTAAAACCGAGATCGCCAAGGTACTGGCCCGTTCCCTGGGGCGGCGGCTGTTGCGGCTGCAATGCTATGAGGGGCTGGATACGGGCAGCGCCGTCTATGAATGGAACTATGCCGCTCAGATGATCGAGATCCGCCTGGCCGAGGCCGAGGGGGCGCACGACCGCCGCGAGCTGGGCACCGACATTTTCTCTGAACGCTTCCTGATCAAAAGGCCCATATTACAGGCGCTGGAGCCCGATATTGCCGGGCCGCCAGTGCTTTTGATCGACGAAATCGACCGCGCCGATGAACCCTTCGAGGCCTATCTGCTGGAAGTGCTGTCGGATTTCCAGGTTTCGGTGCCGGAGATCGGCACGGTGCGCGCAGTTCATCCGCCGATTGTGATCCTCACCTCCAACCGCACGCGGGAAATTCACGACGCGCTGAAAAGGCGCTGTCTGTATCACTGGATCGATTATCCCGATGCGGCGCGGGAACTGGAAATCCTGCACGCCAGGGCGCCGGAGGCCAATGCGCGGCTGGCCGCAGAAGTGGTTGGATTCGTGCAGGAACTGCGCAAACGCGATCTGTTCAAGGCGCCCGGCGTGGCAGAATCGATAGATTGGGCCAGCGCGCTGACGGCGCTCGATAAAATCGCGCTGGACCCGCAGACCATCAATGACACGCTGGGCGTTCTGCTGAAATATCAGGACGATATTGCCCGCATCCATGGCGGTGAGGCGGGAAAAATTCTCGAACAGATCCGCGCACAGACCGGCACGGCTTAGTGGAGTGGATTTGACATTCGCTCCTCACCTTGCCATTTTCTCTGTTGCGAATGGCAAATCCATAAACTCCGCTAGAAACTTATATTTGCTAGTGGTCCTTATGATTCTAACATTCGCAATAGAGCGCACCGGAAAGGGATGCGAATGTTAGAATCGGACCACTAGCTGGATGCAGGCTGCGGGCAAACTCGCCGACAATATCCTGCATTTCGGGCGTCTGTTGCGCGCCAGCGGCATGCCGGTAGGCTCTGATCGGGTGCTGGACGCCGTGACGGCGCTTGAAGCTGTTGGCCTTCTCCGGCGCGATGATTTTTATGGGGTGCTGCGGGCCGTGTTCGTCTCGAAACACACGGAACAGGCCCTGTTTGATCAGGCGTTTCACCTGTTCTGGCGCGATCCCGATTTGCTGAGGCGCGCCATGGCGCTGATGCTGCCGTCAATCAGCGCGCCATCCGCGCCCAAAGACGAAACGGCGTCACGCCGTCTGGCTGAGGCCATGCTGCCCCAGGCGGCGCCACGGGCGATGGAGGGCGAGCCGGATCTGGAATTTGACGCGGCTTTGAGTTTTTCCGATCAGGAAATGCTGCGCAAGAAAGATTTTGAGCAGATGAGCCTGGCGGAGCTGGATGCGGCAAGAGCGGCCATCCGGAAACTGCGCCTGCCGCTTCAGAATATCCGTACACGGCGCTTCCGCGCGGGTTCTAGCGGCGACCGGGTGGACATGCACGGCACGCTGCGCCAAAGCCTGCGGCGCGGCGGCGTAATAAACCTGAGTTTCAAACGGCCCCGCCACCGGCATCCGCCTTTGGTGCTGTTATGCGATATTTCCGGGTCCATGAGCCGTTATAGCCGGATGCTGCTGCATTTCATGCACGCCATCACCGGCGCGCAGGACCGGGTGTACAGCTTTGTGTTCGGTACGCGGCTGACCAATATCTCGCATCTGCTGCGCGAGCGTGATGTGGATGCGGCGATGCGCCGGGTTACGGAAATCGTGGCTGACTGGGACGGCGGCACCCGCATCGGCCATTGCCTGCGTGAATTCAATATACGGTGGTCGCGCCGCGTATTGGCGCAGGGGCCAGTGGTGATCCTGATTTCCGACGGGCTGGACCGGGATGCGGCAGCGGGCATTGGCCCGGAAATCGAGCGTCTGCATAAAAGCTGCCGCAGGCTGATCTGGCTCAACCCGCTCTTGCGTTATGACGCCTTTGCCCCCAAATCCATGGGAGTTAGGGCGATTTTACCCCATGTGGATGAGTTTCGCGCGGCGCATAATCTTGATAGTCTGATGGCGCTGGCGGAGGCGTTGAACCGGCCGCAGACAGGCTTTGGGGTTGAAAAATTCCGTAAGGAACTGAGCGCAGGATAGAGGGATAACAGGATAATGGAAAATCACGACAGGGTTCTGGAACAGGCGGCAGCCTGGCGGGGTGAAGGGGCGGGCGTCGCGCTTGCCACTGTGACCACGACCTGGGGATCGGCGCCGCGCCCGGCGGGCAGCCAGCTGGCGGTGCATGAAGATGGGCGCTTCGTGGGATCGGTATCGGGCGGCTGCATCGAAGGCGCCGTGGTGGTGGAGGCGCAGGACATTATTCAGTCTGGCGCGCCGAAGCTTCTGGAGTTTGGCGTCAGTAACTCCCAGGCCTGGGAAGTGGGCCTTGCCTGCGGCGGGAAGATCAAGGTGTATGTCGAGCGTGTGGATTAATGCAAAAGCCAATCCTCGAACAACTATTGCAGGACCGAGCCGGTAAACGCGCCGTGGCGCTGGCGACCCATCTTGCGACGGGTAAAGAAGAACTGATTTACCCTTCGGATAAGGAACAGACGGAGCTGGCGCAACAGGCCCGTATCGCGCTGCGCGAAGACAAGGCCCGCACGGTGGAAACTGCCGGGGGCGAGGTGTTCATCAATGTTTTCAATTCCCCCCTGCGGCTGCTGATTGCCGGCGCGGTGCATATCGCGCAGCCGCTGGCCCAAATGGCGGCGGTGGCCGGGTATGACGTGACGATCATCGATCCGCGCCGCGCCTTCGCCACCGCCGAACGCTTTCCCGGCGTGGCGCTGCTGACCGAATGGCCGGATGCGGGCGTCGCGGAATTACGCCCCGATGCGCGAACGGCCATCGTCACACTGACCCATGACCCGAAGCTGGATGACGCGGCGTTAAGCACGGCGCTGAACAGCGACAGTTTTTATATCGGCTGCCTGGGCAGCAAGAAAACCCATGCCGCCCGGCTTGAGCGTTTGCGCCGGGCAGGATTTGGCGACGCGGCGCTGGCGCGCATTCATGGCCCGGTCGGTCTGGCGATCGGCGCCAAAAGCCCGGCGGAAATCGCCATCTCCATATTGGCGCAAATGACCTCGATCCTGCGCGGCGGCGCGGTTACATGATTTTTGGCGAACTCGCGTTAAGCCAGGCGGAGGGTGCGATATTGGCGCATTCGGTGCGCGTTGGCGGGCGCGTGTTCAGCAAGGGCCGGGTGCTGTCAGCGCAGGATATTGCCGATCTGAACGCCTCGGGTGTTGCAAGTGTAATCGCGGCCCGGCTTGAGCCAGGCGATATCGGTGAAGACGCGGCCGCCAATAGCCTGGCGCGGGCCTGCGCAGGAACGCATATCACGGTGGGAGCGGCGTTCACCGGGCGCGCCAATCTGTTCGCCGCGATGGATGGTCTAGCTGTCATCGACCGGACGCTCGTGGATGAGATCAATCTCGTCGATGAAAGCATCACCATCGCCACGGTGACCCCTTACGAGCCGGTGGAAAAGGGGCAGATGGTGGCAACCATCAAAATCATCCCGTTCGCCGCGCCGCGCGGCAAATTTGACCGCGCGCTGGCGCTGCTGCCACAGCCGCTGCTGCGCGTCGCGCCCTGGCGGGGGCGTCTTACGGGGCTGGTTTCGACCCTGCTGCCCGGCGGCAAGAAAAGCCTGCTGGATAAAAACCTGGCTGCGCTGACCGGACGTCTCGCGCATATGGGAACCCATCAGGTTCTGGAGCGCCCCTGTCCGCATGACGCGGGCGCAGTTGCTGCAATGATCCGGGAGCTGATGGATGCGGGGTGCTCGCCGGTATTTATCTTTGGCGCGTCAGCCATAGTCGACCGGCGCGATGTGATACCGGCGGCAATAGAGGCGGCGGGCGGCGAGGTGCTGCATATAGGCATGCCGGTTGATCCGGGCAATCTGCTGCTGCTCGGGCGGGTCGGCAATGTGCCGGTGGTAGGGCTACCAAGCTGTGCGAGGTCGCCAAAGCTGAACGGGTTTGACTGGGTTCTGCAACGTCTGATGGCCGATGTGCCCGTCACGCCTGAAGATATAATGCGCATGGGGGCGGGCGGTTTGCTGAAAGAAATTCCCACCCGTCCGCAGCCGCGCGCGGGCCGTGCGCCGGTGGCGCGCAAGGCCCCGTATATCGCGGCGCTGCTGCTGGCTGCGGGGCGCTCGCAACGCATGGGGCCGCAGAATAAATTGCTGACCCGCCTGGGGGGACGGACCATGATTGCGGGCGTTGCGGCACAGATTGAGGCGGCGGGCATATCCACCTGCATTGCCGTCACCGGGCATGAGGAAAAGCAGGTGAGGGCGGCGCTGACGGACTGCCGCGTGACCTTTGTGCATAATCCGGATTACGTCCAGGGGCTGAGCAGTTCGCTGCGTGCAGGAATTAAAGCGTTGCCAGAAGATGTGGAGGGCGTGCTGGTGTGTCTGGGTGATATGCCGGACATTCGCGCTGATCATCTGCGCAAACTGATTTCGGCCTTTGATCCGGCGGAAGGGCGCGCGATCTGCGTGCCCACTTTTCAGGGCAAACGCGGTAATCCGGTGCTGTTCGGCGCGCGGTTCTTTGCTGAAATGCTGCACGTCTCTGGCGATACGGGTGCGCGGCATCTGATCGGCGAAAATCAGGATTTGGTCTGCGAAGTGCCGATGGATGATGCGGCGGTGCTGCTCGATCTGGACACGCCGCAGGCGATGTCGGAATATCAGCGGCTAGTTTAACCCCACCGCCGCGCCCAGGGTTTCCCCCAGTTCCAGATTCAGCACCAGATCGGCCATGTCATCCAGGTCGGTGGGGTCCCGGTTGACGATCACCAGTTTTGATCCATTCTGCTTGGCCAATGCGGGAAAGCCCGCCGCCGGAAACACCACGAGCGAGGATCCCGCCACCAGCATCAGGTCACAGGCCAGCACGGCCCCCTGAGCGCGGCGCATTTCACGTTCCGGCATGGATTGGCCAAAGGATATGACCGCGGTTTTAATGATGCCGCCGCATTGATCGCAGATAGGCAGGGTTTCATCGCGCAGAAAGGCTTCGCGGATCGGATCGATCTCATATCTCTCGTGGCACGACAGACAGCGCGCGTAACTGTTATTGCCATGCAGCTCAATCACCTGCCCGTCGGGCACACCCGAATTCTGATGCAGATTATCGATATTCTGGGTGATGACATGCGACACCACGCCGCGGCGCACCAGTTGCGCGACCGCCAGATGGCCGCGATTGGGCTGGGCTTTGTCCAGCACGTCTTCCATGGCGAATTTGCGCCGCCAGCTTTCACGCCGCATTTCCTCCGAGTTGATGAAATCGTCGAAATAAATCGGTTTGTATTTGGTCCACAGGCCGCCGGGGCTACGAAAATCCGGTATGCCGGATTCCGTGCTGATGCCTGCGCCAGTAAAAACGACAGCGCGTTTGGCCGCCCCCAGCATATCCCGAAGTTTGTCGATGCTCATGGCGCGCTCCCTGAAGTCTTTAACGCAGTTTAGCGGCCTTGCTCGGTTACGGCTAGTGGGGGATTTTCTCCGCCCGCGCGGTGTCCAGATAGCGGCAGGATTTGACGGACAGATCGCCGAGCAGCTCAAACGCCAGCGGGTTGCCGGTGGGGATTTCGAGATTGACGATGTCCTGGTCGCTGATTTTGAGAAGATGCTTGCATAGCGCGCGCAGGCTGTTGCCATGGGCCGCGATGATCAGATTTTCGCCTCGCATCAGACAGGGCGCGATCTCTGCCTGCCAATAGGGCAGCACCCGGTCCAGCGTGGTCTTGAGCGATTCGGCGCCCGGTAATTGCGCGGCGCTCAGGCCCTTGTAACGCGCATCGAACTTTGGATGGCGTTCGTCATCTTCGGTCAATGGCGGCGGCGGCGTGTCGAAACTGCGCCGCCAGATATGCAGCTGTTCCTCGCCATGTTTGGCGGCGGTCTCTGCCTTGTTCAGCCCCTGCAAGGCGCCGTAATGACGTTCGTTCAACTGCCAGGCCTTGGTTTCCGGCAGCCACTCCATCTGCATTTCTTCCAGTATGATCCATAAGGTGCGGATGGCCCGGCGCAGCACCGACGTATAGGCGCGCTGAAAATCATAGCCGCCGTTGCGCAGCAGTTCGCCGCCCCTGCGCGCCTCTGCAACGCCCTGGGCGGTCAATGGCACGTCATGCCAGCCCGTGAAGCGATTTTCCAGATTCCACTGGCTCTGGCCATGGCGGATCATGACAAGCGACGGCATATGGTTCTGTCCTCCTGGAATATGGTATATGGCATGGTGTTAGCCGATTTATCCTGTCCCTTCCAGCGCATTCAAAGAATTGTTGAAATCGAAGAATCGTTGAAATGGTCCTATATAATAAGTTAGTGTCCCAATTCTCGCATAAACTTATGGGCATTATGCTGAATTACGCTATTACTTTGTAAAACTAAAGACCTGACCTGGCGTGTAGTTTCAATCCTGATGAAAAGGAAGCAATCGATGAACAGGTTCATCGCGGGGTTGACTGCGGCCATATTGCTATTTGTGTCCTTGCCGGCGGCCTTGTGTGCGGCGGAATCCATCCAGCTGCTGAATGTATCCTATGACCCGACCCGCGAATTATACGAAAAATACAATGCCCTGTTCGCAAAATACTGGCAGGACAAGACCGGCCAGCAGGTGATGGTGCGTATGTCGCATGGCGGATCTGGTAAACAGGCGCGTTCGGTGATAGAGGGTTTACAGGCGGATGTGGTGACCCTGGCGCTGGCCTATGATGTGGACGCGATTGCGGAGAAAGGCAGAAAATTACTGCCGCCGGATTGGCAGCAGAAACTGCCCAACAATAGCGCCCCCTATACATCGACCATTGTTTTTCTTGTGCGCAAGGGCAATCCAAAACAGATCAGGGATTGGGACGACCTCGTGCATCCGGGCGTTCAGGTGATTACGCCCAATCCCAAAATATCCGGCGCGGCGCGCTGGAGCTTTCTGGCGGCATGGGGCTATGCGCTGAAAAAAAATGGCGGCGAGGACAGCGCGCAGCAATTTGTCGCGCAGCTCTATCATAATGTCCCTGTGCTGGACTCGGGCGCACGCGCGTCGACAACCACTTTTGTGCAGCGCGGCATTGGAGATGTGTTGCTGGCCTGGGAAAACGAAGCCTATCTGGCGGCGTCCGAATTTGGCGACGGACAGTTTGACATCGTCACCCCTTCCATCAGCATGCTGGCGGAACCATCCGTGGCCGTGGTCGAGAAAAATGCCGCAAGGCACGCAACACAGGATGCGGCGCGCGCCTATCTGGAACAACTATACTCCGAAGACGCGCAGGAACTTATCGCCAGCCTGTATTATCGCCCCAGTGATTCGAAAGTGGCGAAAAAATATGCCAGCAAGTTCGCCAGCATCAAGCTGCTGCGCATAGATGACCTTGGCGGTTGGCAAGCCGTGCAAAAAAAGCATTTCGATGACGGTGGGACATTTGATCAAATCTATGCGCCATAGTGATTTTGTCCCATGGGAATATTGACCGGGATGCGAAATCTCAAGGAGCCCAGCGTTCTGCCGGGGTTCGGCATTACTCTGGGCATAACCCTGGCCTATCTCAGCCTGATTGTGCTTATCCCCCTGTCGGGCCTGTTCATGACGACAGCACAGGTCAGCTTTGAAGAATTCTGGAAGACCGTCACCTCACCGCGGGTGATGAATGCGTATCGCGTCACATTCGGGGCTTCCTTTCTGGCGGCCTTTATCAATGTGTTTTTTGGCCTGATCGTCACCTGGGTGCTGGTGCGTTATAAATTTTACGGCAAGCGGATCATGGACGCGATGGTGGATTTGCCGTTTGCCCTGCCGACGGCGGTTGCCGGCATTGCGCTGACGGTGCTTTATTCGCCGCGGGGATGGATAGGCCGTTACTTTGAACCGCTGGGGATCAAGATTGCGTTTACGCCGATAGGCATCACCATTGCGCTGGTCTTTATTGGCCTGCCCTTTGTGGTGCGCACCGTGCAGCCGGTGCTGGAGGATATGAACCGCGAATATGAAGAAGCCGCCGTCAGCCTGGGGGCGACACGCTGGCAGACGTTTTATCGGGTGATCCTGCCCGAACTGACGCCCGCACTGATGACCGGCTTTGCCATGGCTCTGGCCCGCGCCCTGGGGGAATATGGCTCGGTGATTTTCATAGCCGGGAATATGCCCGGCGTATCGGAAATCGTACCCCTGATTATTATCACGAAACTGGAGCAATATGATTATACAGGCGCCACATCCATTGCCGTGGTGATGCTGCTGGCTTCCTTCCTGATGCTGTTTGCCATCAATCTGCTTCAGACTTGGAGCCGCAGAAGGCGGGATGAATAAGATGCCGGTCATGTCAGCGTTAACCACCGCCGCAAAAGGCTCGCCGATTTCAGGACCGCCCTGGTTCCGGTTCGTGCTTATGGGAACCGCATTCCTTTTCATTGGCTTTCTGATCGGGCTGCCGGTGGCTGCCGTTTTCACCGAGGCCCTGCGCAAGGGATTTGCGGCCTATACGGACAGTCTGCGGGCGGAATACGCCATGGCGGCCATCAGGCTGACACTTCTGGTGGCGGCAATCGCGGTGCCGTTCAACATGGTTTTCGGTGTGATCGCAAGCTGGGCCATCACCAAATTCGAATTCGTGGGCAAACAGTTGCTGATCACGCTGATCGATCTGCCTTTTTCCGTTTCGCCGGTAATATCCGGGCTGATCTATGTCCTGCTGTTTGGCGCGAATAGCGCGTTGGGCGGCTGGCTGCTGGATAATGACATACAGATCGTGTTCGCCGTTCCTGGCCTCGTGATCGCGACGATTTTTGTGACCTTTCCTTTTGTGGCGCGCGAACTGATCCCCCTGATGCAGGAACAGGGGACGGAAGAAGAAGAGGCGGCCATCCTGCTGGGGGCCAGCGGATGGCAATTGTTTTTTCAGGTTACCCTGCCAAACGTCAAATGGGCGCTCCTCTATGGTGTACTCTTGTGCAATGCGCGCGCCATGGGTGAGTTTGGTGCGGTGTCGGTGGTTTCCGGCCACATCAAAGGCGAGACCAACACCATCCCGCTGCATGTGGAAATTCTCTACAACGAATATAATTTCGTGGCGGCCTTTGCGGTTGCCTCCATACTGACTCTGCTGGCGCTGATCACACTGCTGCTGAAAACACTGCTTGAAAGCAGGTTCAGCAGGCCCGTCAATAAACATTAAAACAAGGCACGCTGCATGGGCATTCAGGTCAATGATATCTCCAAACGCTTCAACAATGATTTTGTGGCGCTCCATAATGTCAGTCTGGACATCAAGTCGGGAGAGCTGATTGCCCTGCTGGGCCCGTCGGGCTCTGGCAAGACCACCCTGCTGCGGATTATTGCGGGCCTGGAATTCGCCGATTCTGGTTCCGTGCTGCTGGACGGGGAGGAGTTGCGCGCCAAAGCCGCCAAGGAGCGCAATGTCGGCTTTGTGTTTCAGCATTATGCGCTGTTCAAGCACATGACGGTGTTTCAGAACGTCGCCTTTGGCCTGAACGTGAGGCCAAAGGCGCTGCGGCCCTCCGAAGCTGAAATCCGCCGCAAGGTGATGGACCTGCTTGAGCTGATTCATCTGGAGGCGTTTCACGACCGTTTCCCGTCGCAACTGTCAGGGGGCCAACGCCAGCGCGTAGCGCTGGCGCGCGCATTGGCGGTGGAACCCAAAGTGCTGCTGCTGGATGAACCGTTTGGCGCGCTGGACGCGAAAGTGCGCAAGGAATTGCGCCGTTGGATGCGCCGCCTGCATGATGATATTCACATCACCAGCATCTTTGTGACGCATGACCAGGAGGAAGCCATGGAGGTGGCCGACCGTGTAGTCGTCATGAGCAATGGCCGCATTGAACAGGTGGGCACGCCCGAACAGGTCTATCACCATCCGGTCAATGGTTTCGTATACGATTTTCTAGGCAATTATAATGAATTCGATGGCTGGAAAGATGCCGACGGGGCGGTGCATCTGGCGGAAACCGACATCGTGGACATACCGGAAACGCCCCAAATCCTGACCAGTGCGCACACCGGATGGCTCGGGCGCTATCCGGAAATCAGCCATGTCGTGAACAGGGTGGTGCCAGGCCTGTTGCCGGAAAAAACCGCGCCGGTTCTGCTGAAAAAGAAAAAAACCATCCGGCGGCCGGAAAACGCGCAGGCCGTAAAATTATTTACCCGGCCGCATGAAATATTCGTCAGCAAGGTGCTGGATGGGGAAGAATATGTCACGGCCACGGTCATGCATGTCAATCCGGCCAGCGCGCTCGTGAAACTGGAACTGGAACGCCCGGGCGGCGCGGTGGTGCAGGCCGAGATTCCAAAAACCGTGGTGGACGAACTGAAGATCAAAAAGGGCGATATGGTCTATATCCGGCCCAAGGCCACACGGGTGTTTGAATAGGGGCAGACAATGCTCTAGCATTACCCCAACATCACATAAATTCAGGGGAGACGAAAATGGCTAAGTTTGGAAATTACAAGCTGCTGGGGGTTGATCTGGGCGATGATTATGTCGCGATCGTCGAGATGCAGAATGGCGATCTGAATTTCTTCGATCTGGAAATGCTGACGTCGCTGGCCGACTGTTTTCACGATCTGGACAAGGAGCCCAAATGCCGGGCGCTGGTGCTGGCCTCACGCGGGCGCGCCTTCTGCGCCGGGGCCAATTTCGCCAGCGGCCCGCGCGCCGAGGGTCTGGCCACAAGAACCGAAAGCCCCAGCGGCAGCCCGCTTTACGATCAGGCGGTGCGCATGTTCTCCAGCAAAAAACCCATTGTGGGCGCGGTCAATGGCGCGGCCATCGGCGGCGGCCTCGGCCTATGCCTCGTGCCGGATTTCCGCGTCGCCTGCCCGGAGGCGCGGCTGGCCTGTAACTTCACGCAGCTGGGCTTTCATCCGGGCTTTGGCCTCACCTATACGCTGCCCACGCTGATCGGCCAGCAAAACGCCTGGAACATGATGTACACCGGCCGGCGCGTGAAGGCCGAGGAGGCGCTGCAAATGGGGCTGGTGGACCGTCTGGTTCCCGTCGACAAGTTACGCGCGGCAGCGCATGAGATGGCGCTGGAAATCGCCTCTGCCGGACCGCTCGCCGTGATGGCGGTGCGCGAAACCATGCGCATGGGCCTGCCTGAGAAGGTCCGCGCCGCCACCGCGCGCGAGCTGCAGGAACAGAACAAGCTGCAGGGCAGCGAAGACATGAAGGAAGGCATCAAGGCCACTGCGGAGCGCCGCCCGGCGAAGTTCGTGGGGCGGTGAGGGGCATAAAATCATGTCCCCGATTGCACTCCCCGGCCGGTTGTTAAAGCGCGGGCTTGAGGCGCGTGATCTCAGCGCCAATTGTCTGGCGCTCGATCCGGGTGTTCCTTCGGGCCGCATCACGGATATTCTCAACGGTCGCCGTTCCATCACGGCGGACACTGCCGTGCGGCTGGGCCGCTACTTTGGCAACAGCCCGCAATTATGGATTAATCTACAAATCCAGTATGACATTGCAGTGGTTGAACAAGACCGTGGCGAGATGATTACGCAGCGGGTGAAGCCGGCGGATGCGGCGTGAGGGGTATTGCCGCATTATCCCCGATGATGTTCTCGGGCCAGAATTTCGCGCACGGCGGCGACCAGATTGCCGCGTGGAACCGCCTGCTGTGCGGGTTGGTCCTCACGCCAGGCGGCGTTGTCTTTGATGTCCTTGGATAACTGATCACCCAGCACCAGATCTTTCAACGTCACCTCTCTGGCGGCGAATTCATCACCGCCCGCGATCACCGCCACCGGCGCGTTGCGCCTGTCGGCATATTTCACCTGGGCGCGCATGCCGCTGCCGCCGAGATAGAGTTCCGCCCGGATGCCCGCACGGCGAAGCTCCATCACCATGGCCTGATAATCGGCGGCGTGGGTCTTGTCGAGCATCAGCACCACGACCGGGCCTTTGGGCGCTGGCGCCGCCTTGCTGCCCCGCATCAGGGCGAGCGCCGCCAGCAGCCGGTCCACACCGATGGAGACCCCGGTGGCCGGCACCAGCACACCCATGAAGCGCTGCACCAGATCATCATAGCGTCCGCCGCCCGCCACCGATCCGAACTGCACCTTGCGGCCGGTTTCATCATGCACCTCAAAGGTCAGTTCCGCCTCTATCACCGGCCCGGTATAATAATCCAGCCCGCGCACGACACTGGGGTCGAACACCACCTGGTCGGGGCCAAAGCCGCCAGCCGCGAGCAGTACATCGATTTCCTGAAGTTCGGCCACGCCTTCTAGCCCAATTGGGCTTGCGCCCACCAGTTCACGCAGGGTGGCGCAGACCTTGGCGCGGTCGCTATCGCCCGCAGCCAGAAAGCCGGTAACGCGCGCAATCTGCTCGGGCGCGAGGTTCGCCCCTTTGGTGAAGTCGCCGGATTCATCTTCGCGCCCCGGTCCCAGCAGAAGCCGCACCCCCTCCATTCCCAGCCGGTCCAGCTTGTCGATGGCGCGCAGGATGATCAGCCTGCTGTGGGCGTCATCGGCCCCGATGGTTTCCAGCACACCGGTCAGGATTTTGCGGTTGTTCACCCGCACCCGGTAATCGCCGCGCGCAATGCCCAGCGCCTCCAGCGCATCGGCCAGCACCATGCATAATTCCGTGTCCGCCGCCATGCCGGCTGCGCCCACGGTATCCACATCGAACTGGAAAAATTCGCGGAACCGGCCTGGCCCGGGTTTTTCGTTGCGCCAGACGGGGCCAAACTGATAGCGCCGGAACGGCTTGGGGAGCGCGTCAAAATGTTCCGCGGTCAGCCGCGCGAGCGGCGCCGTCAGGTCATAGCGCAGCGCCAGCCATTGCTCGTCGTCATCCTGAAGTGCAAACACTCCGGCATTGGGGCGGTCGGCGTCCGGCAAAAACTTGCCCAGTGCGTCGGCATATTCAAAGGCCGAGGTCTCCAGTGGCTCAAAACCATAGGATTCATAGACGCCCCGGATGATTTCGAGGGCATGGCGGCGCGCCACCACGTCGCCTGCGAACTGATCGCGCAGGCCGCGCGGTTTTCGTGCCTTGGGCCGGAATTCCGTATCTTTGCTCATGCGCTGCGCTTCTAGCCTATCGCGGCCACACGGGCAAGGTAAGCCGGCGTTTTAGCGCGCCTGAGCGTGATATTCCGGGTTGGGCCGCATTTCCACCGCTGCCGAAAGACGATTGGTCATGTTGAAAAAGGCGGCAATGGCGGCAATATCCCAGATATCCTCCTCGGAAAAGCCAACATCGCGCAGGGCCTGGCGGTCTGCGGGAAGGATACGGTCCGGGGTTTCGGTCAGCTTGACCGCAAAATCCAGCATGGCGCGCTGCCGCGGGTTCAGTTCCGCCACCCGGTAATTCATCGCCAGTTGTTCGCCCAGCACCGGGTTGCCGGACATTTCCCGCACCGCGGCCCCATGGGCGGTCAGGCAATAAAAGCAATGATTGGCGCTGCTGACCGCGACGGCGATCATTTCCCGCTCCAGCTTGCTCAGGCCGCCATCCGCCAGCATCAGATTATTGTACATACCCACAAAGGCGCCCAGCTTGTCATTGTCATGCGAATAGGCGGCAAGCACATTGGGCACCATGCCCAGCTTCTCGTCGCATTTGGCGAAATATTTCTGCCAGTTGGGGGCAAGCGCATCACGCGGGAGGGGGGGTAAATGAAGATCAGTAGGAGGGGTGTTATCCGGCATGGCAGGCGTCCTTTTATTCAATTCAGGTGATTTTTTCATCTCTGGCGATAAGACAGCATAGTGGGCTTTCCCGGCTTCATGCAAACGTGGTTTGCATTCACCGCGCACGGCTTTATTCTGCGGGCCAGGGCCAAAGCGGGGCTGGGTTACAGGTTATAGGGGAAAGCAGTATGTCAGATGAAGTTCTTGCCGTTACCGGGTTTTTTCATGAACCAAGCAGGACGGTCAGTTATGTGGTGTCGGACCACAAAGCCAAAAGGGCGGCCATTATTGATCCGGTGCTGGATTTTGATGCAGGCGGATGCCTGACAGATACGGGCCCCTGCGATGCGATCATCGAATATGTTAAACAGGAACGGCTGGTAATTGACTGGGTTCTGGAAACCCATCTGCACGAGGACCATCTGTCCGGTGCGCGCCATGTGCGCGAGGCGATGGGCGGGGTAATCGCCATTGGGGAGGGGGTGCGCGGCGTGCAGGCGGAACTGGCCCGTATCTTCAATCTGCCAGGCTTTACCTGTGATGGCAGCCAGTTTGACCGCCTGCTGGAAAACGGGGCGGGCTTCAATATTGGTGATATTCCGGCCCGCGCCTATGCGATGCCGGGCCATAGCGGGGCCTGTATGAGTTTTCTGGTGGGCGACACGGCCTTTGTCGGGGACACACTTCTGATGCCGGACAATGGCACGTCGCGCGCCGATCTGCCGGGGGGCGACGCGGGCGAACTTTACCGCTCCATCCGGGCGTTGTATGGCCTGCCGCCCAAAACCCGAATCTTTCCCGGGCATGACCCGGAGCATAAGGGCCGCTCTCCGGCCTGGGAAACCACAATAGCCCTGCAATTGGAGAAAAATGTTCATATCAAGCATGACGTTCCGGAGGCCGATTTTGTCGCCTACCGGACACGGCGGGACCGTGGCCTTTCCAAACCCGACCATTATTTCCAGTCCCTGCAATTCAACATGTCCGGCGGCGCTGTACCGCCGCCCGACGACAATGGCGTGTCGTATTTCCGAATTCCAGTGAATGCCCTGACCGGAGCGGCGAAACCCTTCAAATTGAGGCTGGTGCATTGAACGCGAAGGCAATGTTACAGCGGATTGTTGTGATTTCCATATTTAGATAACGAATGTTTTTCTAATGTTCGGGGACCGTTTTCATAAAAAGACTGTTATAATATCAATAGTAATTTTATTGATAGCGCTTGTTAGTTACCGTATGCTAATTTCGGTCAATACCGGCGGCTCGGGGATAGCCATGTCAGAACCATCCAGTATGAGCCATCGCCGGGATGCAGACCGCCGTCAGCAGATCATCGCAGCCGCCTGGCAGGTGATCTCCCGGGAAGGGATTTCAGCAGCAAGTTTGCGCACCATAGCCGCTGAAATGGCGGCGACAACGGGTCTCGTCACACGCTATTTTCCAGAAAAACAGGGTCTGCTTCTGGCGGCTCTGGAACACGCGGTTGGTTTTCTCAACCGGGAAGTAGCTGCAGCCAATATCAATCTTACGGGTAAGGCAAGGCTTGACGCGACTGTACTGGCGGCTCTGCCGGTTACAAAGGAAAGAAGGCTGGCGTGGAAAGTCTGGGTGGCGTTTATGGCAGAATTACCCGCCTCGCCAGAGCTGGCGAGGGCGCATGCCAAATTTCCCGGCAGCTTGCGGCAAACGCTTGTAAGGGGACTGCGGGAGGCCCAGCTAGCGGGTGACATCTCCCCGGAAACTTACCCGCCGCAGATGGCGGATACTCTGGTCGGCCAGATTATAGGGCTGGGTGTGCAGGCAACCATAGAGCCGGCGCGATATCCGGCGGAAAAATTGCCCGGGCTGATCGCCCCGTTCTATCTCAGAATGACGGAAAGGCCGGACTAAAGCCCGAAATTGCCAAATTTCTTGTTGAAACGCCCAACCCGGCCGCCGGAATCCACAAGACGGGTATTGCCGCCGGTCCATGCCGGATGCGTAGTGGGATCAATATCCAGTTTCAACTCATCGCCAGCCTTACCCCATGTCGTCCGCGTCTGATAGCGGGTGCCATCTGTCATAACAATTGTTATATTATGGTAATCGGGGTGAATATTCTTTTTCATCGGCTAGCTCCACACAATCCCCGGCCCGGCGCTGGGCCACGGGACAGGATGCAATTAGGGGTCAGGGGGCGGTTTATACATTGAGTTACCGGCCGGCGCAAGCAGGCATCATGGCGTGCTTTCCAGCCACGCACGCAGTATTTCATTGACCTTGTCCGGGGCTTCCTGCTGCACCCAGTGCGAAACGCCGGGTAGATAGTGCACGGTGAAATCACTCACCAGATTTTCGGTACCATAGGTCAGCTCCTTACCCAGGGCGGTGTCCGCTTCACCCCATATCATCAATGTGGGGACATCCAGTTTTCCCGGGACACGGGCTTTTTCCGGTCTTGCGCCCTTCCTGAACAGCGCCCGGTAATAGTTGATCATGGCGGTCAGGGCGCCGGATTGCAGGGCGTTGTGCTGATAAACCTCCAGCACCTCCTCCGGAAAGCGGGATTTGTCGATGGCCATGCCGCGAAACGCCTCCCCGATGGCGCGTGCGCCATGGCGGCCCAGCACCCATTCCGGCAGCCAGGGAAGCTGGAAAAACAGGATATACCAGGACCGTTTAAGTTGCGCCCAGCGCCGCACGCCCAGCTCAAACAGCCTGGGATGAGGGATATTCATCACCACCAGCCTGCTCAGCGGGCGAATGCGGCGCAGTGCGAATTCCCAGGCAATCGCACCGCCCCAGTCATGCGCGATCAGCACGACTTCCCTGGCTCCAGACGCATCAATCAACCCGGCCACGTCGTCCAGCAAATGCTTCATGGCGTATTGGGCGACGCCTATAGGCCGGGTGCTATTGCCATAGCCCCGCAAATTTGGCGCCCAGACGCGGTACCCCATCCCGGCCAGCAACGGCAGCTGATGCCGCCACGAATAGGCATGTTCGGGGAAGCCGTGCAGGCACAGCGCCAGTTTTTTGCCGCTGCCGCATGTCGTTACCTCGAAACGCATCCCGTTGGCGGTAATAAATTCGGTAGCGGGTGGTTCCATTCCGTCATACTCCTGCGCATACGCAGCATTTCGATTTGATCCGGATCATATCCCATGCTGAAGTGATGCAAGAGCATTATCAGATGCAAGAAATTACCGGGAAATCAGGAAAACGGCTCGGCGCGTTAACCGCGGGAGATTTGCGGCGGGGCTGTGATATTTCCAGCCTGGGCTTCGCGAGCACAGGTGAACTGGCGGCGCCCGAGCATGTATTCGGTCAGGAACGCGCAATTAACGCAATCGAATTTGGCGCGGATATGGATCGCGAAGGATTTAATCTTTTCGTGATGGGCGATCCGGGCAGCGGCAAGAGAAGCCTGGTCCGGCAATTACTGCAACAGCGCGCGGCCACCCGGCCTGTCCCAGGCGATTGGGTATACGTCTATAATTTTGCCGAGCCGCACAAACCCAACGCCATTGAATTGCCGGCGGCGAGGGGGTGCGCTTTCGCGACGCCTTGTCGCAAATGGTTGACGAGCTGCGCACGGCGGTTCCCGCCATTTTTGAAAGTGAGGAATATCGTGTCCGCCGGCACGCGGTGGATGAAATAACCCAGAACCGGAAGCAGGCCGCATTTGAGGTTCTGGAAAAAACCCCTGCCGAAAATTCCATCCGGGTGGTCCGCACCCCTGCCGGCATTACGCTTGTGCCTGTGCGCAACAATGAACTGATGAAGCCCGAAACTTTCGAGGCCCTGCCAGAAAGCGAACGCAAGCAAATCGAAGCCAGCATCCAGGAACTGCAACGCAGCATGGTGCAAACATTCGAACAGATGCCGCGTCTGGAAAAAGAACGGCGGAAGAACCTGCGCGAACTTAACCGGGAATTCGCCAATCTGGCGGTGCGGGCAATCATTGATGAAGAACGCGCCGCCTTTGCCACTATTGCCGAGGTGCAGGCGCATCTTGATCTGGTGCAGTCCGACATCATCAACAACGCGCAATTGTTCACGCAATCCAATGAAATGCAGGAGGCGTCGGAACCGCCCGGGAATGCATTGCCCATGGGCGATGACGAAGGCATGGCTCCAAACCTGCAAGGTAATCCGTTTCATCGCTATGAGGCTAATCTGATAGTCGATAATTCCCGGATCAAGGGCGCGCCTGTGGTGGAGGAAGGCAAACCCACGGTGCAGCCGCTGGTGGGCCGCGTCGAACATATCGCGCAAATGGGCGCCCTGGTGACGAATTTCATGCTGATCAAACCGGCCGCGCTGCACCGCGCCAATGGGGGCTACCTGCTGCTCGATTCCCGCGCCTCGCTGATGCAGCCCTTTGCACGGGACAGTTTGAAACGCGCGATGTGGAACCGGGAAGTGCGGATTGAATCGCCGGCCGACATGTTGTTGTTGGTCAGCACCATCTCGCTGGAGCCGGAACCCATTGCATTACACACGAAGGTGGTGCTGTTTGGCGAACCGGTGACCTATTATCTGCTGTCCGCCCACGATCCGGAATTTCAGGGCCTGTTCAAAACATTGGTGGAAATGGAAAGCACCGTTGACTGGATACAGCAGTCCGAACAGGCCCTTGCCCGGCAACTGGCGGCTATCTGCCGCGTCGAATCCGTTCGGCACCTGGACGCGGGCGGTGTGGCGCGGCTCATCGAACAGGCGGTGCGCTACGCGGGGGACCCAGAAAAACTGTCCATTCATATGGGGCAGATGGCCGATCTGCTGCGCGAGGCGGATTATTGGGCCGGCAAGGCGGGCGCGGAACTTATTGGCGCGGCGCATGTGCAAGAAGCAGTGGATATGCGCGAGGAGCGTATTGGCCGTATCCGTGAAAAAAGTAAGGAAGCGATTGCCTGCGACATTATATTGATCGACACGGATGGCGCGCATATCGGACAGATCAACGGCCTTAGCGTGCTTTCCATCGGGGATCTGAGTTTTGGCCGGCCGACGCGCATTTCGGCGCGCATCGGCATCGGTGCCGGCCGGGTGCTGGATATTGAACGCGAGGTGGAACTGGGCGGGCCGCTGCATTCCAAGGGCGTACTCATCCTGTCGGGATTTCTGCGGGACCGTTTTGGAATGGAGAAGCCGCTGGCGCTGACCGCAAGTCTGATGTTTGAATAGCCCTATGGCGGGGTCGATGGGGACAGTGCGTCCTCGGTCGAACTATACTGCCTTCTCTCCGCACTGGCCGATGCGCCCACTCAGCAATGTTTCGCCGTCGCCGGTTCGGTCAACCAGCACGGGCAGGTGCGGGCCATTGGCGGCGTGAATGAAAAGATCGAAGGATTTTTCGATATAGTGCGGCGCGCGGGCTGACCGGGCGTCAAGGGGTGCTGGTCCCCAGCGCCAATGTAAAACATCTGATGCTGCGCCAGGGTGTTGTTGAGGCTGTCCGCGAAGGCCGGTTTCATATTCATTCCATCGAGACGATTGATCAGGGCGTAGAAGTGCTCACCGGCGTCAAGGCCGGAGAGCTTCAGGCGGACGGTCATTATCCGGCGGACACCATAAATGGCCGGGTGGCGGGCCGCCTTGCCGCCTTGCCGCGTTTGCCCGCGCGCGAAATTCGGCGGCGGGGGACAGCGATGCGCCAAACGGAGAACGGTCATGAACAGTGGCGGAAGTGAACCCTCCAAAAGTCCCTATCACCGGCTGCTCATTGGATTTAGTCATCATGCAGAATGCCGCTCGGTGCTTTATTTCGCGGCCCATGTGGCGCAGGCTGCGGGGGCTGAACTCGAAGGCGTATTTGTAGAGGACCTGCTCGACCTGGCCCGGTTCCCCTTCGCGACAGAAATCCTTTCTGCAAGCGGCGTCATTCGCAATTTCGATTCGCATCGGGCCGAGAGCGATCTGCGCGCCATCGCCAAGGGGATGCATGACGCCTTGTGCAAGCTGGCCGGTGAGGTGGAAAAGCACTACAGCTTCCACACGATCCGTGGGCATTTGTTGCGCGATCTGATCGCCCTTGGCGGAGAAGAGGATTTGATCCTCTTCCAGAGCGGCAATTATCTCTGGGGGGCAGGCCCCCAGAAGGCATGCGCCTCCAGGGCCCGTGCTGTTGCTTCAATCACCTGGCAATGCCTGTCTTCTCGGTCTTGCCAGGGAAATTGCCCGTTCCATGAATTTGGAAGTCCATATTCAGGAAAACTACAGAGGCCCGGAATCTCTTCGGAACGTGATAGCAAGCCTGATCGTCGCGCCCGCTTCTCTGTTTGTTGGCGGCGATGAGGATATGGACCGCTTTGCCGCTACCGCTCCGGTGCTGATTGTGCCATCAAAGGAAGCATCCCCGCATCCCCGTCCCTGATTTCTTCTGAAATACTTTATTTTACCTGTATAAATTAGCACTGGACGTGCTGGCCCGCCCAGGTGCTAGACTGTGCGAATGAGTTGCGGATGCGTATTACGTCCGGCCAATGCTTACTATTAAGATGGAGACGCCCATGCCCGCTTTACAGACAATGCGCGTGCTTGAATTCACCCAGTGGGAGGCGGGGCCGAGCTGCGCCATGATGCTCGCCTGGCTGGGTGCCGATGTGGTGAAGGTGGAGCCGCCGGGCGGTGAGGTGGCGCGCAGAATGCTGGGCGTCGGACCGGGGGACAGCCAGTATTTTCTCAATTACAACGCCAACAAGCGTGGCCTCGCCCTTGATCTTAAAAATCCCAAGGGCAAGGAACTGTTGTTGAAGATGCTGCCCAAATTCGATGTGTTCATCGAAAATCAGGGGCCTGGAACCGTGGAACGGCTGGGCCTGGGACCGGAGGTGCTGTGCGAACTGCATCCAAAACTGATCTATGCCCGGATCAAGGGCTTTGGGCTGAGTGGCCCCTATTCGGATTATAAATCCTTCGATCCGCTGGCCATGGCGGCGGCGGGCATCTTCTCGATGACCGGCACCGCGGACAGCCCGCCGCTGCCGACCGGCGGCACCTTTGCGGATACCGGCACCGGCATCACCACGGCGCTGGCCATTACGGCGGCCTATGTGCAGCAGCAGCGCACGGGCAAGGGGCAGGTGATCGAGATGTCCATGCATGAAGTCATGACCATGTTCATCCGTACACTGACGGCGATGAATTGGGGGCCGGGGCAGGTGCCGGTGGGGCGGCGCAGCCATGAAAGCATGCCGCCCTCTGGCATCTATCCCTGTAAGGGCGGCGGCCCGAATGATTATGTGATCATGGTGGTCATTTTGCCGAACATGTGGCGGGCCCTGTGTGAAACGATCGGCCGGCCCGAGTTGACCGACGATCCGCGTTTCGCCCAGCCCTCTTCGCGTGTGAAAAACTGGGCAGAACTGAAAGCCATCATCACCGCCTGGACGGAGCAGCGCAACAAACACGAAGTCATGCGCCTGATGGGCGCCGCCGGCGTGCCGTGCAGCGCCACGATGGACACAAGTGAGGTGTTTTCCGATCCGCATCTCATCGCGCGTGATTTCTTCAAGAAAGTGCAGCATCCTGAAAAAGGCGAGATCCTGATGATGCGGTCGCCGATCAGGATGTCGGATTCGGATGTGCCGATTGAGGCGGCGCCGATGGCGGGCCAGCACAGCCGGGCTGTTTTACAGGCCGAACTGGGGCTGAGCGATGCACAACTGGACGCTCTGGGCAAGGAAGGGGTGTTCCAACAGCACTGACGCCGCGCTAGCGATAATAATAATAAATATAATCAGGGGGGGATCGTTATGGCGAAAGTTTCCGGTGCAACCATCATGGCGCGCGCGCTGAAGCAGCAGGGCGTCAGCTATATGTTCGGGATTGTTGGTTTTCCGGTGATCCCGATCGCCATCGCCGCCCAGCGCGAAGGCATCACCTATATCGGCATGCGTAACGAGCAGTCGGCCAGCTATGCCGCACAGGCGGCGGGCTATATGACCGGGCGGCCGCAGGCCTGTCTGGTGGTGTCGGGTCCCGGTGTGATTCACGGGCTGGCGGGCCTGGCCAATGCGCAATCGAATTGCTGGCCGATGCTGCTGATTGGCGGCGCGTCCTCTGTGGAACAAAATGGCATGGGCGCGTTTCAGGAAGAACGCCAGGTCATGCTGGCGTCGCCCTTATGCAAATATGCCCACGCGGTGGAAAAAATCGAACGCATACCATTCTATGTCGAGCAGGCGATCCGCAGTTCCCTGTTTGGGCGGCCCGGCGCCTCCTATCTCGATATGCCCGATGATGTGATTGCGGGAGAGGTGGAAGAAGAACTGGTCCATGAAACGTCAACCGTGGGCGAACCGCCGCGCACGCTCGCACCGCAGTCCAGCATTGATGCTGCGCTGGATGCATTGCAAAGCGCCAAGCGGCCACTGGTGATTGTCGGTAAGGGCATGGCCTGGTCGCGCGCCGAAGACGAAGTGCGGCACTTTATCGAACGCACCCAGGTGCCGTTTCTGGCGACGCCAATGGGTAAGGGGGTGGTGCCGGACGATCATCCGCTTTCGGTCGGCGGCGCGCGCTCGCATGCGTTGCAGGAAGCCGATCTGATCTTTCTGCTTGGCGCCCGGCTGAACTGGATTTTGCATTTTGGCCTGCCTCCGCGTTATTCAAAAGATGTGCGGGTGGTGCAACTCGATATCAGCCCGGAAGAAATTGGCAATAATCGGGCATCGGAGGTAGCGCTTGTTGGGGATGGCAAGGCGATCGTCGGGCAATTGAACCAGGGGCTGACGGCGCGGCAATGGTTCTATCCCCGGGAAACGCCGTGGCGCGCCGCGATTGCCGAGAAAATCAAGGGCAATCAGGCGACGGTGGCGCCGATGATTGCCGACAACACGTCGCCGGTAAATTATTATCGGGCCTACAGGGACATCGTGGCGCGCATTCCGCGCAACGCCATTATTGTCGGCGAGGGCGCCAACACGATGGATATTGGCCGTACCCAGATGCCGAATTTTGAACCCCGCACCCGGCTGGATGCGGGCAGTTATGGCACCATGGGCATCGGGATGGGATTTGCCATAGCCGCCGCCGCCGTGCATCCGGACCGCCCGATCATTGCGGTTCAGGGCGACAGCGCTTTTGGTTTTTCCGGCATGGAGTTTGAAACGGCGGCCCGTCTTGGCATGCCAATCAAGGTCATCATCCTGAACAATGGCGGCATTGGCGGGGGTGTGGCGGAACAAAAGCCGGGCCGCGCGCCGCCGCCTCATGCGCTGTCCTATGACGCACGCTATGAACGCATTGCCGAGGCGTTTGGCGGCAAGGGATTCTACGTCACAGACGAAAAGGAACTGGGCCCAGCGCTGGACGCCGCCATGGCGTTCAAGGGCCCGGCCATTGTGAATGTCCAGATTGCGGCCATGGCGAACCGTAAACCACAACAGTTTAACTGGCATGGCTGACATTCTGGGTTCAAAGCCCCTCCCTGCGCAGACGGGCGCGCCACTCGTGTCCGCGCCGCGCAAACTGCCCTTCAGCGGATGGAAAGTTACCGCTGCGTTAAGTTCGGTTTATTTTTTCGCGCTGGGTCTGAATTATTACGGGTTCGTGGCCATTCTTCCGGCCATGATCAAGGATCTGGAGTGGAGCCGGGGCGACGCCACGATTGGCTTCAGTTTTGTGGGTGTCATGGCCGGGTTCGGCTCCCCGGTGGCGGCGATGTTCATAAAGCGGATCGGCGCGCGCAACACCATCATTGTGGGCGGCGTAATTAATGCCCTGGGCGCCCTCATCACCTATTTCACCGATTCACTGCTGCAATATTATATCGGCGTCAGCTTTGCCATGGCGCTGGGGATCACGCTTCAGACGCATGTGCCGGGTTCAACCGTGCTGACGAACTGGTTTTTACAGCGCAGGGCGCTGGTCATGGGCATCATGCTGTCCAGCAGCGGCTTCGGCGGGTTCATGGCGTCTATTGCGTTCGGTTATATCGTCAAGGTAACCGGCGACTGGCGCGGTGTGTTCCTGATTATGATGGGCAGTGCGCTTCTGGCCTCACTGATGGCGTATCTGTTCGTGCGCAATCACCCGGACGATCTGGGACAGTTCCAGGACGGGGTGGATCCTACCGCTTTGCCGGCAAATCAGAATGAGCCCCCAAAAAAATCAGCGGTATATAAGTCTACTCATTCATGGTCCCTGCGGGAAGCGATGCGCACGCCCGCCTACTGGACCCTTGTGGGTGCGTTCACCCTTACCCTGATGGGGTATACGATCGGCCTCAGCCAGGCCCCTATCTATCTGGAGCTGGATCGCGGGCTGGACCCGTTAATTGCAAAAGGCGCACTGGCGGCCATTCTTTTGATCAGTACGCTCGGGCGATTTTCCGGAGGGCTGCTCGGAGATCATATACAGCCGCGCTATTTATTGGCGGCCGGCCTGGCGATGGTGCTGGCCAGCATGTTGTTGCTTAATTATTCCTATGAAATATGGCAGGTTTACGCCTTTGCCATTCTGTTAGGTTTCGGATATGGCCTTGGGTATCTTTCGCTGCCTACCCTGATCGCCAATTATTTTGGCGGGAATGACTATGCCCGAATCCTCGGGGCCAGCTATTTCATCTCGATCCCGCTGAGTGCGTTGGCGCCGATTCTCGCCGGCTATACCTACGATCTGGTGCATAGCTACACGGCCGTGTTTCTGGGGTTCTCCGCGCTCGCCGCCGCCCCTGTAGTACTGACGTTGATGGCGCGGCCTCCCCGCGTCAGGGCAGCTTTATGAGAGAGCGGCTTGAACGCGTTTTGATTCCAGTAACCGTACAATGCTCCAGAAGGGTCTTGTCGAGCTGCGGGATGCCCGATGTCACACGCTTTGAACGAGAACGGCGTTAATGTGGCAGTTATCGGCGCGGCTGAAGTTCTCATCGTGCCAGGTGCTATAACGCAGCCTGGCACCTCAACGATATGATTTGAATCGAATGACCAAGTTTAGCGGCTGGAAAATTGAGGGCGCCCTGTGCTCGATCTACTTTCTGGCGCTGGGCATCAATTACTATGGGTTCGTGGCAATACTTCCGGCCATGATTGTTGATCAGGGCTGGAGCCGGGGTGACGCAACGATCGGCTTCAGTTTTGTAGGCGCAGTGGCTGGATTAGGTTCCCCATTTGCGGCGATGTGTATACGCAGGATAGGCGCCCGCAACACCATCATCGCGGGGGGCGTCGTCAATGCCCTTGGCGCCCTGATTACCTACTCCACCCATTCACTGTTGCAATATTATGTCGGCATTGGCTTTTTCATGGCTTTGGGGATAACGCTCCAGACCCTTGTCCCGGGTTCAACCGTACTGACCAACTGGTTTCTACGGCGCCGCGCGCTTGCTATGGGGTTGTTTCTCTCGATGGGTGGATTAGGTGGGTTTGTTGCTTCGATGGCCTTCGGTTATTTCGTAAAGGTGACAGGCGACTGGCGCGGGGTGTTCCTGATCATGATTTGCACCGCGCTGCTGGCGTCTCTGGTGGCGTATCTGTTTGTGCACAATCAACCAGGCGACGTGGGACAGTTCCAGGATGGCGTGGATGCTTCTTTGCCACCTGAAACCCAGGGCCTGAAACCAAAAAAATCAAATATCGAAACTTCCGTTTATCCATGGACGATGCGGGAGGCAATTCGCACGCGCGCATACTGGGTCATTGTGGGCGCGTTCACCGTGGCCTTGATGGGTTATTACATTGGCATCAGCCAGGCGCCTATCTATCTGGAGCTTGATCGCGGGATGGACCCGTTAATTGCGAAAAGCGCCCTGGCGGCAGTTCTTTTGATCAGCACTCTTGGACGATTTTCCGGCGGGTTGTTAGGAGACCATTTTCAGCCACGCTATTTATTGACGGCAGGTCTGGTGATGGTGTTGATCGGCATGGTGTTGCTGAATTATTCGGACGCCATTTGGCAGGTCTACGCTTTTGCCATTTTGCTGGGTTTCGGGTACGGGCTGGCCTATCTGTCACTGCCAACCCTGATGGCTAATTATTTTGGCGGGAATGACTATGCCAGAATTCTTGGGGCCGTTTATTTCGTGTCCATCCCCCTTGGCGCCCTGGCCCCGGTTCTTGCAGGCTATACGTTCGATCTGGTGCATAGTTACACGGCCGTATTTCTGGGGTTCGCCGCCCTTGCCGTCATCCCTGCGGCAATGACGTTGATGGCGCGACCGCCCAGCCGCTAACGTCTTGGTCTGAACAGGGAATATGCGCTGCCCCTCGCGCTGAACCAGGGCCGCACTGGCACGGCGTTTTATTCTGTACGTGTGACGTTGCGGGCCTCCCTTTTGTAAAATCTCTGCTTCACTCTTCAAATTGATGGTTTGATCAAATGACTGGATTCAGCGGCTGGAAAATCACCCTTTCACTCTGCGCGATCTATTTTCTGTCCCTGGGATTTATCTATTACGGTTACGCGGCGGTTCTACCAGCCATGATCAAGGATCTTGGCTGGAGCCGCGGCGATGCGAGTCTGGGCTTCGCCATGCTCAGCGTCGTGGCAGGGTTCACTGCGCCATTGGCGGCCTATTCGATACGCCGGATGGGCGCGCGCAACACCATCATTGCCGGCGGTGGCGTCAGTGCCCTGGGGACGTTGATTACCTATTCCACCCATTCCCTGGCGCAATATTACGCGGGGGTGGGCATTGTCCTGGCTGTTGGCGTCACGCTGCAGTCTCTGGTTCCTGGCGGTCAGGTTTTAGCCAACTGGTTTTTGCGCCGCCGCGCGCTGACCATGGGCCTGTTTCTGTCGATGGGCGGCATAGGCGCCTTCATCGCGGCACCAACCGTCGCCTATATCATCAAGGTGACAGGCGACTGGCGCAGCGTATGGCTGGTCCTGGGCAGTGGCCCGCTATTGGCGTCGCTTGTCGCCTATCTGTTTGTGCATAATCGTCCTGAAGATATTGGCCAGCATCAGGATGGCGTTGATCCCGCACGGTCTTCCGAAATTGCTGGACGGACGCCAGTAAAGAAATCCGCCGTCTATCAGACCGTCTACCAGTGGACGATGCCGGAGGCGTTTCGCACACGCGAGCTATGGTATATCATCATCGCTTTCACACTGGCGGCCATGGGGATGGCCATCGCCATCAGTCAGTCGCTGATTTTTCTGCAGCAGGATCGCGGCATTGATCCGCTGATTGCGGGATCGGCCCTTGGAACCGTGGGTTTGCTGGGGGTCGCCGGACGGCTGTCGGGGGGCGTACTTGGCGATTATCTTGAACCACGGTTCATCATGGCGGCCGGCCTTACGCTGCAGCTGATCGGCATGGTGTTGCTGAACTATTCCGACACGGCAATGCTGGTCTATATGTATGCGATGATGTCCGGTCTAGGATATGGGCTGTCCTATCTTTCTTTGCCGACCCTCATCGCCAATTATTACAGCGCGCATGATTACGCCAGGCTGGTATCGACGGCTTATCTCATCATTGTGCCCCTCAGTGCGGCAGGCCCGGTCATCGCGGGCTATACCTATGATCTGATTCATAGTTATACGGTAATCTTCCTGGGTTTTTCTGCGCTCGAAGCCGTGCCTGTGCTGTTGATGCTCATGATGCGGCCCCCCATGCCCAGAGCAGCTTTATCCAGTTAACTGGATAAAGCTGCTCTGGCACATTAAAACTGAGAGTACAGCCACCGCAGAGATTGACGCTCTCCTGATCAACGTGTCAGGATTCCTCAGGCTACGGTACGTGCAGCCCGCAATGTGGCGCGTATGTCGCCCGGGCTGGCCAGTACGGCGCCTGCGGCCTCAATGGCCTTAACGGCCGCCTGCGTGATCTGAACATTGGTCAGCGGGCAACCATGCCGCGCGTCTTCTAGCCCGACCCGCACATGCCCGCCCATCCGGACGGCATCCGCAAGAATCGGGGAAAGGTCCACGTCCAGCCCGGAAATCATCCAGGGCGCCTGTGGCGCTTCTTCTTTCAGCAGCTCATGAAAGGCTGTCAGGGCATATCCGCGCGGCGGATAGCTGAAGGTGAAATGATCACTGAACATCAGCCGGTAGATGGGTTGACCGGCTTCCGGCTCTTGGGCCGCCAGCCGCGCGCCCATGCGGATAAATCCGGGCTCGTAAATGGCGTAGGCCATCGGCACGCCATGTTCGGCAGAAAATTTCAGGCCCTTACGGATATGGGCGGGTGTATTTGTGTATAAAAATCCGTCGCGTCCGGATTTAAGTTGCCGTTCATTGGCGAAGTTCATGGAGCCGGGGTCCAGCGCGCCCCATTCACACAGACCGCGATCTGCCAGGCCTTTCAGCGCCGAATAGCGGTCGCCATTGCTATTTTCGCCGCCAAAGCCCGCATCTCCGTCCGCAGGTATGGTCGGGTAGACGATGGCGTCACTGTGCTCGCGTATACCGGAAACAATGGCGGCGTAAAGCTCCGGATCGTCTTTTTGCTGCCCGGTGGCTTCATCATAGGAATGAAAATGGATGATGGCCGCACCCGCCTTGATGCAGGCGAGCGCATCAGCGACGATTTCCTTTACCGTTACCGGAAGATGCGGCTGCACCCGTTTGCCCCAGGGGCCGTTAACGGCGACTTCCAGCCAGGTTTTGTGCGCCACGATCATTTCCTCCCCTTGTTTCCTGACATCCTGAACTTTTCCTTCCTTAAATTCAACCAAAGCAAGACATCCTTGACACTCACCCCGCGCATCTATGAAATGGCGGTCAATGAGAATAGCAGACGGGAGACAGGCACCATGCGTGATGGATATAGGATCATCGACACCGATTGTCACCAGATGGAAAATCAGGCCGTCTGGTCCGACTATATTGACGCGCCGTTCAAGGGGCGCGAGCCGAAACCGGCAGAGTACAAGGGACGCAAGCTGTTCTGTGTAGAGGGCGAGCCGGTGCAGCCGCCCGAGGAAGAGGGTCATTACCCGATGCATGCGCCGGAATTTCTTGAGGCCGTGGACAAGGCGATGCGGCGCTTCAAGCGCGCCCGCGACACCAGGTTCAGCCCGGAAAGCCGGCTGATGGACATGGATGACGAAGGCGTTGACGCGCAGGTCATGTACCCCACGATTGGCGGGCAGATACTGGGCCGCGAATTCAAGGATCCGGAACTGCTGGCCGCGATCTGCCGCGCCTATAATGACTGGAGCCGGGAATATTGCTCTAAGGACCCCAAACGTCTGCTCTGGGCGGCGATGCTGCCCCTGCAGGCCCCCGATCTGGCGATGGAGGAAGCCCGGCGCACGGCCACCAACGGGGCGGTGTCCTATTATGTGCGCCCCAATCCGATGTGCGGGCGCAATCTGCATCACAAGGATTATTGGCCGCTCTGGGGCCTGGTGGAGCAATTGAACAAACCGCTCAGCCTGCATGACAGCGGCTCACCGCGCATCCCTTCTTACGGCGACCGCATGGAAAGCCACACGGCGGGGCATATTTTGGCGCACCCGTTCGAGGCGATGTCGGCGATGGCGGGGCTGATCTGGTTCGGCGTGGCCGCCAATTTTCCCAGGCTGCGCATTGTGCATGTGGAGGCGGATGCCGGCTGGACCCCCTATTGGCTGCAGCGCATGGAGCAGCATTATGATTTTTCCGGCAAGGCGGAACATCCCCATATGAACAGGACGCCTACGGAATATTTCAAGCAGAACTTCTTTGTGGCGGCGCGCGGCGATGAACGCACGCTGGGGGCGGCCATTGATCTGGTGGGCGAGGATTATTTTCTGTTCAACACTGATTATCCGCATCCCGATGGTACTTTTCCATGGGGCATGAAAAGCCTGACTGAACAGCCGATTTCCACAGGCGCAAAGCGCAAGATTCTGTGGGACAATGCCGTGCGCGCCTTTAACATCACGGCCTGACAGCCGGGGAAGGAACAGACAGATGGCGAATACCAGCAATTCCAAGAAAGTCGTACTGATCCCCGGCGAGGACGCGGCGCCGGAGGCGTTCCACCCGACCGTCGCCCTGATCGACCGGCTGGAGCTTCCCATTGAATGGGATACCCCGCCGGTGGGCCAGGCAGGCATTGATAAATTGGGCCACGCGTTCCCGCAGGCGGCGCAGGACGCCATCGACAATGCCGATTGCACGCTGTTTGGCTCCACCAACGGCGCCAGCATGGGCGCCATGCGGCATCTGCGCTGGGGCAAGCAGACCTACGCGAATGTGCGTCCGGCGCGCTGGTTTCCGGGCTGCAACAGCCCGCTGAAACATCCGCAGGGCATCGATCTGGTCATCGTGCGCGAAAATATGGAAGACACCTATGTCGGCGTGGAGGGCGATATTGCCGATCTGGCGCCGATCAATTTTGTCAGCCGCCTGCATCGCAAGCCGGTGCAGGAAATGGGCAAGGGCAAATATGCGCTGAAGATCATCACCGAGGCCTGCACGGCGCAGGTCACGGCCTTTTCCTGTGAGCTGGCGCTGAAGCGTTCCGCCATCAGCGGACGCAGGCCGCATGTCACCAGCGGCACCAAGCATAATATATCGCCCGTCGCGGATGGGTATTTCCTGGAAGTGGCGCGCGAAACGGCCAAAAAATATCCCGATGTTCATTTCGATTCCCTGCTGGCCGACGATCTGGTGCACAAATTAATTGTGAAGCCGCACGATTTCGATGTGATCGTGCTGCCCAATCTGTACGGCGATCTATTTTCCGACGCGGCAGGCGGGGTGATCGGCGGCCTTGGCCTGTGTCCTAGCGGCTGTTATGGCAAGGATTACGCCTATTTTGAGTCCGCGCATGGCACGGCTCCGGACATTGCCGGACAAAACATCATCAATCCGACCGCCACGATTTTATCGGCCGCCATGATGCTCGAATATCTGGGCTTTGCGGAAAAGTCCGTGAGCCTGGTCAAGGCCGTGGAAAAGGTCTATGCGGAAGGGCGCTTTCTGACCCCCGACCAGGGCGGGAAATCCAGCACGACCGAATTCTGCGACGCGGTAGCCAGGGCTTTATAGGGTTACCGCCGCGATTTTCTGAAAATCCAGCCCTTGCGCCAGAAATATACCAGCAGCCCCGCCGCAGTGGCCAGCATCAGGCCCAGAGAAAATGGATAGCCATAGCGCCAGTCCAGTTCCGGCATGTTCCACACGGAAACATGCGGGTCGAAATTCATGCCATACAGGCTGGCGATAAATCCCAGCGGGATGAAGATGGTGGCGATGATGGTCAGCACCGTCATAATCTCGTTCATCCGAACACTGGCGCCGGAATGATACATGTCGGAAATGCTGCTGACCAGTTCGCGCGCCGTATCGACGATGTCGATCAGTTGAAAACAATGGTCCGAACAGTCACGGAAATAGATCTGCGTCTGCGGGCTGATGAAGTGAGAGTGCTCCCGTGTGAGGGTGTTCAGCACATCGCGTAGCGGCCAGACAGCGCGGCGGATGAGCATAAGCTTCCGCCGGATCGCGTGCAGTCCATGCATGTGCGTCAGGTCGGTGCTTTGGAGGATTTCGTCTTCAAGTTCCTCTATGGCTTCGCCATAATGCTCCAGAATTGGGAAATAGGAATCGGTGACGGAATCAATCAGGGCGTAGGCGAGATAGTCCGGCCCCTCGCTCCGGATCCGGTTTGCCGGATGCAGTAGACGTGCCCGGACCATATCAAAACAGTCGCCCTGCCGTTCCTGAAAACTGAGCACAAAATTGGCGCCGACAAATAATGCAAACTGCTCGGGTACGAATTCCAGTTTCGAATCGGACATTTGCACGATGATAAATGTGTGATCCGGATGCGCCTCCACCTTCGGCCTCTGGTCCACGTTCACCACATCTTCCAGCGACAGCCGGTGGATGCCAAAAATCTCCCCGATTTCCTGCAAGAGACCGGCATCGCCCAATCCCGCCACATCAATCCAGGTTGTCTTACGGCCATGCCGCATCTTTTTACGTAAATCGGCTGCGTCCGTTATGGGAAATTCATCAATTCCCTCGGAGTCGTAACTGATCATACGGACGACCGGTGGCGGCGCGGCCGGATCGGTAATCAGCATTCCTGGCTGGCTACCCGCGGGCGTGCGGCGTTGCACCATCAGAAATTTTCTGGATAATCTGGGAGGGTCGGTTACCATGGCGGGCGGCCTTCGGTTTATTGGAATTTTTTTATCGTCGTTAACAGTCATATTCGCCAGGGAGTAAAATGCTTAAAGTCAACGAGGACCCGGAACGCGTCGGTCTCTGCCCCAAACGCTTGGCACGCATTGGGCCGCACTTCCAGAGATATATTGATGACGGCAGGCTTTCGGGCGTGCTCACCCTGGTGGCGCGCAGGGGGCAACTGGCCTATCTCGACGCGCGCGGGAAGATGGATATCGGGTCGGGCCGTGCGCTGGAACTCGACTCCATCTTCCGCATTTATTCCATGACCAAACCGGTGACGTCCGTGGCCGCGATGATGCTGTATGAAGAAGGCCGGTTCCAGCTGGACGATCCCATCAGCCGGTATCTGCCCGCCTTTGCAGGTGCGCGGGTGTTTACCGGCGGCACGGCGCGCAAGCCCGAGACCGCCGCGCTGGAACGGGCAATTACCTTCCGTGATCTGTTCACGCACACCTCTGGTCTTACCTATGGTTTTATGGGCACGTCGCCGGTGGACGCCATGTACCGGCTGAACGGGCTGGACGGCGGCACGACAGAACTTTCGACGGCTGATTTCATGCTGAAACTCGCCGAAATGCCGTTGCAGTTTCAGCCGGGCGCGCGGTGGAATTACTCCATGTCGACGGATGTGCTCGGGCATCTCGTCGAAGTCATTTCCGGCCAGGCGCTTGATGATTTTTTCCGTGAGCGGATTTTTAGTCCGCTGGGCATGAACGATACAGGTTTTCATGTCCCGGCGGGGCAGGCCGGGCGGCTGACAACCAATTATTCCAAACGCAAGGACGGCAGTCTGCTGGTGGCGGATGCGCCCGCCACCAGCCGCTATCTGAAGCCGCGGAAATTTCTCTCGGGCGGAGGCGGGCTGGTCTCGACCGCTGCCGATTATCTGCGTTTCTGCCATATGCTGCTGAACCGGGGCGAAGGACCGGGCGCCCGGCTGCTGGGGCGCAAGACGGTCGATTATATGACGCGCAACCATTTGCCGTCGGGCGGCGATCTGACCAGCATGGGGCAGCCGGTGTTCAGTGAAACAAGCTATGACGGCATCGGATTCGGACTTGGATTTTCGGTGATGCTGGACCCGTCGCGCGCGCAGGTCATTGGTTCGCCGGGGGAATATGCCTGGGGCGGCATGGCCAGCACGATGTTCTGGAATGATCCGGGCGAAGAATTGACCGGGATGTTGCTGACTCAGCTAATGCCCTCGTCCAGCTATCCGCTGCGCCGGGAGATGAGGGTTCTGACCTATCAGGCGCTTATTGATTAATGGGCGCTATACCAGATGGCCGCTGGTGCCGCGCCGTTCTATTTCCTCGCGGATGCGGCCCTGGGTCTCCGCGTCAATCGGAAAATTCCAGATCAGCCTCGCCGCCATGACTTTTAGCGCGACCGGCACAATGCTATAAAGCAGCGACAGCCCCGCGAGCGCGTCCACGCCATTAAGCGATGACTGCGCGTCAAACCCGATATAGTCCAGCAGCGGGAAGGCGATGCCGACCGCCCCGGCCAGCGACAGTTTGGTCGCGACGCTCCACATGGAGAAATACAGCCCGGTGCGCTGCGAACCGCTTTCCAGCGTATCCGCATCCACCACATCCGCCTGCATCGAAGCAGGCAGCACCATATCCGCGCCAAGGCCGATACCGCTTAGGATCGAGATCGCCAGAAAGGCGGGCACATCGCCCAGGGAAAGAAAAGGCACCCACACAAATATCAGGCACGCCCAGACCATGGAGGCGGACCAGACCTTGTGCTTGCCATATCTGTGGGCCAGCTTCAGCCACAGCGGGACCGACAGGACCCAGGCCCCAAAATAGGAAAACAGCAGCATGCTCTGATAGGCGGCGGCATCCAGCACATGGGTGACAAAGAGTAAAAACAGTGTAGCGGGAAGAGAGTTGGCGACACCGTTCAGTAAAAAAGCCACCAGCACCAGGCGGAACGGGTGATTGCGCCACACAATGCCCAGGCCGGTGCGCCAATTGTTTTCCCGGAAATGGAGTACCGGCATTTCAGGTACCCTGCGGAGCGCAATGGGGATGCATATGGGCAACAGGATTCCGGCGAACAGAACGATGCTGATCAGCGGCAGATGCGTGTCGTTACCGGCATATTTCGTCACCAGCGCGGGAATAATGGTGGCGATCAGGGTGGCGACAACAGTCAGCCCTTCGCGCCAGGCCACGATATGGGAGCGTTCGTAATAATCTCCCGAAAGTTCGGCGGCCCAGGCTGTATACGGAAGAGTCATTGCAGACGACGCCACATAGATCACCACGCTCCAGAAAAACAGATAGACGCTGCCCGTGTCTTGCGGCGGCATGCAGAGCATCAGGGCCGCGATAAGAAGCAGGGGCGCGCTGGCCCCCACCCAGGGCTTGCGCCGCCCCCAGCGGGTATTGAGATGGTCGGATAGTATGCCTATGACCGGCTGGGCTACCGCGTCCACAATGCGCGCCAGCGTCAGGACCGTGCCAATGGCGGCCATGCCGATGCCAAGTTCCTGCGCATAAAAGGGCGGGATATAGATATAGATCGGCACAGCGAACACCTCCATCGGCAAGGCGGGGATGCCATAAGCGATATAGGTTCCCAGGCCCAGCCTTTGATGGCCCGCGCCGCCAGGGCCATGTCGGGGGGGAGCAGACGGGGGTGATGTCACGCAGGCGCCAGGGCCATTTGCACCACATCTGTATTGCGCGATAAAAACCCGCTCTCGCAATAAGCCAGATAATAGTGCCACATGCGGCGGAACCGCGTATCGAAACCCAGCTTTTCAATCTCCGGCCATTTGGCCAGGAAGCGCTCGTTCCAGCGGCGCAGGGTATCGGCGTAATCCTGACCAAACGAAACCTGCTGCTGAAGACGTAATCCGGCGCGTTCTATCTGCGCGCGCAACACAGATGGGCTGGCCAGCATGCCGCCTGGAAATATATAGCGCTGTATGAAATCCCGTCCCCGCCGGTAACTTTCAAAATGCCGGTCTGCGATGGTGATCAACTGAATGCCGGCCAGACCTCCTGGCAACAGGCTGTCGCGCAACTTTCCGAAATAATGCGGCCAGTAGGTTTCGCCCACCGCCTCGAACATTTCAATCGAGGCGATGCGGTCATATTGCGCCGACACATCGCGGTAATCCTGAATGCCGATGTTTACCTTTCCGGCAAGGCCCTTTTCAAAGATGCGGCGGCGCGCGAAGTCATATTGCTTAGGGCTGATGGTGATGCCGGTGATGGTGCAGCCAATTTTGGCCCCCGCGAATTCGGCAAATCCGCCCCAGCCGCAGCCAATTTCAAGCAGATGATGGTCCGGGCCCAGACCGATGCGTTGCGCCAGCGCCTGATATTTGTTGCGCTGTGCCTGTTCAAGGCTTTCCTCCGCATCCCGGAACAGGGCTGAGGAATAGGTCATGCCGGCGTCAAGCCATAAGGCATAAAAGTCATTGTCGAGGTCGTAATGATATTCAATGTTGCGCCGCGCGCCTGGCCGTGAATTGCGCTGTAATATCCTGTGGTGCAGGCGTTCCAGCAGCGCGATGGCTCTCGATCCCTGCGCCTTGGCTCCTATGCTCGAATTATTGAACGCCATGAGCTGAAGCAGCCTGCGCAGATCGGGCGTATCCCATTGTCCGTCCAGATAGGCCTCGGCAAATCCCATCCCGCCGTCCAATAGCAGCTTTCGGGCAAAACGCGGGTCACGGACAATGATGACTCCCGTTTCACCCGGCTTCTCGCCCGCAAACAGGAACTTGCGTCCATCTGGCATCACGATCACCAGGTTGCCTGTCCTGATATGCGAAACAATTTTAAATGCCGCGCGCATCCACATATTCAGGCCGGGCAGGCGGGAGACATCGCCTGCGGTTACAGTCTGGATTTGGCCGGACTGGGTGACGTGGCTGGTGACATCCACATTGGTGCCCTGCGCGGCGAAGGGGGGCAGGTTCGCCGTCACCATGACGGTCGCGATATTATAGGTGTTCAGCGTCGCACCACGGGTGTTGACGCCCAGCGGCTCTAGCATGGATTCCAGGCTTTGGCGGGTAAAAGGGGCGTTGCGGAGCGAATCACCCGTGCCATTCAATCCGACCACCAGGCCATAGCCGATCAGCATATTGTTGCGCACACCCTCAAAATCGACCACGTCCTTGATCCGTGAGGCTTCCGCCGGGTGGGGGGTTGCGAGCGCCAGAACCACGCATAAACGGCTCAGCAATGGCCATAACGGCCTGGCGTATTGAAAAATTCCCGATGGAAATAGATATCCGGTACTAATTCTGAACATGGTCCGATCCCTAAGGTGCCACGGATCTTCTGCCGGGCGATAGGGGATAAGCGAAAACCATGCCACTCTAATATATTGAATTAACAGCGTTTTTTATTCCCCGCTGATATGGTGACGGCAAATATTGCCGCCCGGCTTGCATAATTAACCCTCCTCCCCACGGCAGGAACAGCTTCATAAATTGTTAAGCATAAATGCCTAACAATGTAGCCAGAGGCATGGTTTGACATGAAAATTACCGGGTCAGGCAAATTCGAATCAGCGCCGGTTCGGCGTAGAAGCGCTGTTCGCTCACGGGATGGTGTGGGCTTTTCTGTTGACCAGCCGGACAACGTTACCGAGTCGCGCCCCGTGACTGGCGCGGCGCCGGTTCCTGTCGTCAGCTCCTTGTTGAGCATCCAGGAGGTGGATGACCGGGGACATGGCCGCGCCAATACGCTGAACGAGGCGGAGGAAATGCTGGATCTGCTGGACGATATTCGCCACGGCCTGTTGACCGGCGCCCTGCCCGAGAGAGAATTGCGTCGACTTCTGGCGCTGAGCAGTGTAAAGCGCGAGGGTTTTATCGATCCGCGTCTCAGTCTCATTCTGTCGGATATTGAGTTGCGGGCCAAGGTGGAACTGGCCAAGCTTGAGATGTCCAAGGTTATATTCTAGAGCTGTACTCCGCATCATGAGGGAGCGTTGGAGGTATTTCAGGCAGCTTTTCCATATATCGGGCATGCCGAAATTAATTAGTTAGCTGGATTGATACAGGCTGCGGGGAAACCTATAGTCACGCCGTTTTACTAAATGGAAGCGTTGTTAACCGGAAGAGTTATGGAGCAGGGATATGGCGACCAAGCTTTCTCCCAAGTATCGTCCGAAGGATAGCGAACCCTTCATGAATCCCAGGCAGCGGGAATATTTCCGGCTCAAGCTTCTGAAGTGGAAAGAAGACATCCTTCTGGAAAGCCGCGAAACGCTCAAACATCTGCAAAATGAGAGCACGCAGCACCCGGACATGGCGGATCGCGCGTCCGATGAAACCGACCGTTCGATTGAATTGCGCACCCGCGACCGGCAACGCAAACTGATCGCCAAAATTGACGCGGCGGTGAAACGGCTGGATGACGGCAGCTACGGTTATTGCGAGGAAACCGGCGAACCTATCAGCCTGCGCCGCCTGGATGCGCGGCCGGTCGCCACGCTGAGTATCGAGGCGCAGGAACGCCATGAGCGGCGGGAAAAAATTCACCGCGACGATTAACGGCATTTCCAGTACAGGCGGTGCCTTAACCTTGGGGGGTGATAATTTATGCCTGCGGAAGTAAAGAATATAATTTTTACGCATGAGGAAATTTTCAACACCATTAATTCCTTTGAAGGACCGGATATTCCCCGGCTGGGCGAAGGCAAGATATTATCGGTGTCGTCTGAACCGGGAGAGACAGATCATCTCTGTGTCAATTTTCTGAGCTATGGCAGAAATATCGAGCGTCAGTTTCTTATCTCCTATGCGAATTTTGGCGCCATACTGCTGAATTACTGTATCAAACTGAAAATCCCGATGGCCCGGAAAGCGTCCAAATCCAGCAGGATGATGGGGGACCATGTCTCTCTCGAACTGGTGCTGGGCACCAAAAACGTCCCCGTCAATCCGGCTGCCTGAATAGTTTATACGGCCTGCTTTCCATCGCGGCCGTGTGGCGGATACATTTCCTGCTGTCCTGACCGGTTGAAATCTGCCAGATTTGGCCCCCTCTCCCGGCCGGCACTGGTCAAAGCTGTTGCGATTGCCTATCATTTATCTGACCAGAACAAGAACCGCAGCAGGAGGCGCGCCGCCATGATTGACGTTTATTACTGGCCTACACCGAACGGCCACAAGATCACCATCATGCTGGAAGAGTGCGGCATGCCGTACAAAATTGTGCCGGTCGATATCGGGGGCGGCGATCAGTTCAAGGTGGAATTTTTGCGTATCTGCCCGAATAACCGCATGCCTGCAATCATCGATCATGCGCCGCTGGGCGGCGGCAATCCGATCTCGATTTTCGAGTCGGGCGCCATCCTGGAATATCTGGCGGAAAAGTCGGGCAAGTTCATGCCCAAGGATATTGCGGGCAAATACGCCGTGCTGCAATGGGTGCATTGGCAGATGGCCAATCTGGGGCCGATGATGGGCAACGCCAACCATTTCAAGAACACAGCAAAAAGCATGGTTGATGATGAATCAAAGCTCGAATATGGCCAGCGCCGTTTCATCGGTGACGTTGACCGTCTGGCGGGGGTCATGGACGCACAGCTTTCCGCGCACCCCTATCTGGCGGGCGCCGAATATTCCATCGCCGACATGATCAGCTGGCCCTGGGCGGTGCTGCTGGACCGGCTCATTTATACCGAGCCGGGCTCCATGGACGGCTTTCCGCATCTGAAACGCTGGCTGGAAACGGTTGGGGCCCGCGAGGCGGTGAAACGCGGGCGGGCCGCCGGGAGTGATCTGAACAAGACGAAATTCACTCCGGAAGAGGAAAAGGCGCGGCGCGATCTGCTTTATAACCAGACCAATGCTTCGGTGCGCGCCGCCCGTGAGGCGGCCCTCAAAGCCTGAGCATAAGTAGAGATAATAGCGCCCGCCGAATTTGTGGCATGCGCTAGATCGTGATGATTTTATATTGAATCACCCCGATCACTGTGTCACCTGAGCCTGTCCTCGGGCTGGCCAAAGGCCAGTCCCGGGGGCACTTGTTGCGGGGTCCAGGTTAAAATACACAGGCTCATCCTTGTGGCCCCCCTGCCAAGCCGCAGCCTTGTTGCGAAGGCTGGTGGACCCCGGAACCCGGCTACGCCGGAGCGACCCGCGGCGCCAACGCTAGCGCGGCGAGAGCCCCTGCTTCGCCGAGGCGAGTAAATCCGGGGTGACAGGCCGAAGATTTCTCACTCTTCAAATTAGGTGAAACAGGCTTTACGGCCGGAATCCCATGGGCCGCGGGATCAGACGTCCGGTTTGACAGGCAATCCGGGCGGCGTCGCCGATCCATTCGCATATCCAGGAGCGGGTGTCGCGGGGGTCGATCATTTCTTCGATCTGAAAACGGTTCAACGGACCCACAGGCCCGCGCACGCTCTCGATCCGCGCCTCGATTTCGGCGCGCAGGGCGGCAGGGTCTGCGGCTTCCGCCAGCTGGCGTTTGTAGGCCGCCTCGATGCCGCCCTCGGGTGGAATGCCGCCGACATCCGCCGCCGGCCACACGACCCGCGCCGAGGCCGCAGCTCTGGGTGTGGCATAGGCGTTCCCGGCGACGCCAAAACTGCGCCGCATAAGGACGGTAAAAATCGGCACGCTGACCTGGGCAAAAGCGATCATCCATTCGCCGCCCTTGCGGATGGTGCCGGCCATTTCATGCTCTATGCCCACGGCAAAACCGGGATTGTCTACCAGATTCACCACAGGCAGATGGAAAAGGTCGCACAGATCAAGATGACGCCGCAGCTTGTCGCAGCCATCGGCCGTCAGCGCGCCTCCATTTTCGTGGCGGCTGTCCGAGGCGATCACGCCGACAGGATAGCCCTTGAACCGCGCAAACCCCACGACCTGATCCGTTCCCCACAGCGCCCCTATTTCAAAGAACGATCCCTTGTCGGCCATCAGCCGGATGGCGCGGCGTATGTCGAAGGTGCTGGAACGTTTGCGCGGCACGATGAAGAACAGTTCCTCCTCGCGCCTGTCGGCCGGATCCTCCGCCTCCAGGACAGGCGGCGCTTCATAGACACTGGCGGGCAGGTAGGACAGGAACCGCTGGGCCATCGCCACCGCTTCCGCCTCTGTCTCGGCCAGAGTGTCCACCGAACCATTGCGGCAATGAATGCGCCAGTCGCCAAGGTCTTCCTTGGTCACATCATATCCCATGGCATGGCTCACCACCGGCGGCCCCGCGACAAACAGTTGCGCAATGTCGCGCACCATCACGGCGAAATGGCCCAGCACCGCCTTGGCTGCGCCAATCCCGACGACGCTGCCCAGCAACACGTTCACAACGGGTACGGTTGAAAGCTGCTGGGCGTACATGGTGGCGCCCAGATGACCGGGCAGAAAGGACCCTCCGCCGCCAGACACGCGCGGCCGTCCCGCCTTGATGGCGCCCGAACTTTCCTGTGCGGCGGTTGTGCCTTCCGCCTGCTTCGGCACCATTGAGGCGACGCTGCCGCCGCCCGACGAGCCGTCCAGCAACCGCACGGAAGGGCAGCGCATCTCCAGGGCCATCTCGTCCAGATACCGGCTCTTTTCGCCCACTGCGCCGTCCGAGTGTCCGCCACGCGACGTGAAATCATCCGCGCATACAACGGCGCGCCGCCCCGCAATGGCGCCCCAGCCCCCGACATGATTGGCCGGGGTGAAATCCGCCACGCCGCCTTCGCCGTCATAGCTTGCAAAGCCCGCCAGACTGCCGACCTCCCGAAAGCTTCCACCATCCAGCAACAGGTCAATCCGCTCCCGGCAGGTCAGTTTGGCGCGGCTGCGCTGACGCACCACGCCTGGATCGGTGGAGTCAGGTGCAAAGCGGCGGTGCGCGATTGCCTGCATGGAGGCGACCTGCGCGATCATGGGCGCCCAACTGTCCGCGTCATCCGCCCGGCGTGCGGCCCGTGTCTGCGCATCATCCGAAGGGGCGATGACAGCGACGACCTGGCCGGGCGATATGGCGGCACCCACTTCATAGGCCAGCGCTGTCACCACGCCTGCGCATGGCGCCGTCACGGAGGTTTCCATTTTCATGGCGCTGATCACCATCAGCGTGTCGCCCGCCGCAACAGTGGCGCCGACGGTGGCGGTAACTTCCAGCATCGTTCCGCCCATCGGCGCTTCGACCCCTTCCTCGCCCTCAGGCACGCTTAATGAGGCGGCGGGGTTGGCAGGAGGCGCCATCCGCCCGCGCCCAGGCCCGCCAGCCTGCTGAATGAGCAGCGCCAGTGATCCCTCTGGCTTCGCTGTCAGGCCGCCTGAGGGCAGAGACAGTTTTTCATTTTCTGAAAGCAGGGTGGTGCGGGCGTCTCCCGCCAGAACCGACGGTTCGGACAGGATCGCCTGCAACTGCCCCAGATTGGTCGGCAGCCCGGCAATGTGAAACTCCGACAAGGCCCGGCGCGTCCGTTCCAGCGCCGAGGCCAGTGTGCCGGTGGAATTTGAACGTCCTATGACTTTGGCGAACATTGGGTCGAACTGGGGCGGCGGCGTCAGGCCCAGATAGCCGCACGAATCCACCCGCACGCCTGGCCCTGCGGGTTCCTTGTAACTGCTGATCGTTCCTGATCCTGAGGCCGTGACCCGCGCCTGTACGGCAAACCCCCGCGCTGCGGGCGGGGTGGAAAGGCCAAGCTCGGCCAGCGTCACCCCGGCTGCAATTCTGAACTGGGCTTCCACGAGATCAACGCCCGTCACCTCCTCTGTGATGGTATGCTCAACCTGGATGCGCGGATTGCACTCTATGAAATAATACGCCCCCGTCTCTGGCGCCAACAGAAACTCCACCGTCCCGGCATTGGTATAATGCCCTGCCTTCGCCAGCCGCAGCGCGTCCTCCAGAAGGCGCGACCGCAGGCCCGCTTCCAGCCCGTGCGCCGGGGCAATCTCGACGACTTTCTGATTGCGCAACTGAACCGAACAGTCGCGTTCCCACAGATGGACTGTGTTACCGCTCTTGTCCGCTAAAATCTGCACCTCGATGTGCCGGGGCCGCTGGATCGCCTTTTCGAGGAAGAGCGATCCGTCTCCGAACGCGGCTACGGCCTCGCTGCGGCAACGCTGAAAAGCCGCCTCCATTCCGGCGGCGTTGGTGACCAGCCGCATCCCCCGCCCGCCGCCGCCGGCCGAGGCCTTCAGCATTACGGGATAGCCAATGGTCTCTGCCGCCTGCAAGGCGTCCGCGACGGTTTCCAACGCGCCCTTGCTTCCTGGCACAATCGGGATGCCCAGTGACCCGGCAAGCTGGCGCGCCTTGACCTTGTCGCCAAACAGGCTCAGCGCCTCAGGCCTTGGCCCGATAAATGTGACTTCTTCGGCAAGGCAATGCCGCGCAAACGCGGCGTTCTCCGAAAGAAAGCCATAACCCGGATGGACGCAGTCGCATCTGTTGGCAATGGCAGCGGCGACGACCGCCTCAACATCGAGATAGGCGGCTACCGGATCGCCGGCGGTCCCGCCGAGCGGATGGCTGTGCGTGGACACGCGTGTATGCAAACCCAGATGGTCTGCCGGGGAGAATATACTGACGCTTTCTACACCCAGTCCGGCGGCGGCGCGCGCAATACGTATCGCAATCTCACCCCGGTTCGCAATCAACACCCGCTTGAACAAACTGCACCCTCCCCATGAATATTCCGCACCCCCGGTCCCGCGATTGGGGTGCTATTACGCGGCCCCGATCTTATCCAGTCATGCTGCCTTGCGCTAGGCTCTGTGCATAGGCGTGGGGGAAGGGGGCCTGTATGGGCCAAACGGGCTTGGTAGCGGAGGAGGGATTCGAACCCCCGACACGCGGATTATGATTCCGCTGCTCTAACCAGCTGAGCTACTCCGCCATGGCCGCACGGGTTTGCGCGGTTGCGGCTGGCATATAGGAACGCCCGCCGCCCCCTGTCAAGTCAGCCGGGCGCCTGTCCGGCGTTCCGGTCAGCCATTCACATCCACGATGACCCGCCCGCGGATTTTTCCGTCCAGTATGTCGCTGGCGGCCTGCGGCACGGCGGCAAGGGGGATGGTGCGGCCGCCGATCAGCACCAGTTTACCGGGCTCCAGGTCGCGCGCCAGCCGTGACCATGCTTCGAGCCGGATGGCCATCGGGGCCATCACGGAATCCACGCCGATCAGTTTAACCCCGCGCAGGATAAAGGGCATGACCGTGACCGGCAGGTCGGCGCCCTGCGCCAGTCCACAGGCCGTGACCGTGCCCTCATATCTGGTCTGTGAAATCGCGTTGGCCAGCGTCGTGCTGCCGACCGCATCGACAACGCCCGCCCAGCGCTCCTTGCCCAGCGCCCTGGCGGGGCCCGAAAGGGTGGCCCGGTCTATCACCTCGGCGGCGCCCAGATCCTTCAGATATCCGGTTTCGTCCAGCCGCCCGGTTGAGGCCACCACCTTGAAGCCAAGCTTGGCCAGCAGGGCAATGGCGACGCTGCCCACGCCGCCCGCCGCACCTGTCACAAGTATTTCGCCCTGACCCGGGCGCACCCCCTGCTTTTCCAGCGCTAGCACACACAGCATGGCCGTATAGCCGCCGGTGCCGATCGCCATGGTTTGTGCGGCACTGAAACTTTTTGGCACAGGCACCAGAAATTTGCCGGGAAGCCGTGCGCGCTGGGCATAGCCGCCCCAATGATTTTCACCCAGCCCATAGCCGTTCACCAGCACCTTGTCGCCGGGTTTGAATTTAGGATCGGCAGAGGCGGTGACGGTGCCAGCCAGATCGATCCCCGGGGCCATCGGATAGGAACGGATAATCGGTGATTTGCCGGTCAGGGCCAGCCCGTCCTTATAGTTGACGGTGGAATATTCGACGGCAACCGTCACATTATCTTCCGGACTAGCGGGAAAATCGGCATCCGTCAGTGTTTTGATCTCGACCGACTGGCCGGTTTCGGTCTTGCTGATATAAATTGCCTTGAAATTATCTGGCATAGTAAATTTCCTCTGTTGGCAGGGGCCTGTTAACCCGCAGGTAAGGCTGGTGAAGGACCATAGGGTGAGTGTACATTATTTTTGTGAGGAAGTTCATGACCGAGTTTGAACTTTTATTACAGGGATACCGGCCCACGACGGTCGAGATAGTCTACCATTATCCGGATCATCCCTTCCTGCTGCAAAGCTTTATCTGGCAGCGGCTGGATCTGGCGCCGCGCTTTCCGGTTTTATGTCATTTCCTGGATTTCTGGCAGACCAATCTGGATGGGAAACTGCATTCGGTGCGTGTCGCGTGCCGCGACAAGATCATAACGCAACCCATTCGGGTGGCGGGCGTAGTCCTCAATCTTGAGGGTTCGCCCACACTGCATTAAGCGCGCGGGGTTTTACAAACATTCCTGAAAGCGGATGGGTGCGCCCTGATGCGCGTCGTCAATTGCGCCGTCCCACATCACCACATGCCCCCGCACAATCGTGCCCATCGGCCAGCCTGTAACCTTACGGCCATGAAACGGGGTCCAGCCGGAACGGCCCTTCATCATCTGGTCTTCAATCACCCGCTCGGCCCGCAGATCGACCAGCGTATAATCCGCGTCATAGCCCACCGCCAGCCGCCCCTTGTTGGCGATGCCGAAAATCCGGTTGGGGCCATGCGAGGTAAGATCGACAAAACGCTCCAGCGATAGTCTTCCTGCCGCCACATGATCCAGCAGGATAGGGACGAGCGTCTGCACCCCCGGCATGCCGGAAGGCGTGTTGGGATAGACGTTTATATTGTCCCCCGTCAGGCCTTTTTCCTGAAGCGTATGCGGCGCGTGATCGGAACCCAGCACGTCGACGACACCGTTCGCCACGCCGCGCCACAGGCCGGCGCGATGCAGCGCGTCGCGTATCGGCGGGTTCATCTGGGCGCGGGCGCCCAGCTCCGCATAGGCCTCGGGCGCTGCAAGCGTCAGATGCTGGGGCGTCACCTCGACGCTGGCGATATCCTTGTGTGCGGCCAGTAGGGAAATTTCTTCCGCCGTGGTAATATGCAGGACATGCACCCGGCGGCCTTCTTCACGCGCGATTCGCAACAGACGCTGCGTGGACAGCAGCGCGGATTCGGCGTCGCGCCAAACCGGGTGCGTTTCCACCGCGCCGGGCAGTGCCAGATGTTTGCGCGCCACCATGCGGGCCTGATCCTCGGAATGGATCGCCACGCGCCGCCGCCCATGGCGCAGCACCTGGCGCACGCCCTCATCCTCGGACACCAGCAGCGAACCAGTGGAGGCGCCCATGAACATTTTTACACCAGCACAGCCGGGCAGGCGTTCCAGTTCCCCAAGCTCCGCCGCGTTTTCAACCGACGCACCCATATAGAAGGCAAAATCGCAATGCATCCGCCCTCTGGCGCGGCGTACCTTGTCGGCCAGCGCCTCGGCGTCTGTGGTGGCGGGAACGGTATTGGGCATTTCAAACACGGCGGTCACTCCGCCCATGACCGCCGCCAGACTGCCGGTTTGCAGATTTTCTTTATGTTCGTTGCCGGGTTCGCGGAAATGCACCTGGCTGTCGATCACGCCGGGCAGCAGATGCAGGCCTTTCGCCTGAATCGTCCGGCCGGCACTGGCCTTGCTCAAATCGCCAATAGCCGCTGTGCGCCCGTCGCGGACCCCCACATCTGCAACGCCACGGCCATCATGATTGACGATGGTCGCGCCCGACAGGATCAGGTCAAAATTTTCCGGCATGTGTGCCTCGGTTTGCAGTGGCCTGTAAGCCAGTGATACCCGCAGCGGGTCTATTGCGTAAGATCGTCTGTTTCAATACTATATATCGCTAGGTGGCCTTCGTCATCCATGTGGCGCCCTTGGTGAAAAATATCTGTACATAGTAGGAGCGAATGCATGCTTTGGGTAGCAAGAACATTATTATCTGCTGGTCTGGTGTTAGGAATATCACAGGTTTTCGCCGCCGTATCGCCCGAGGAAGCCAAACGTCTTGAAACGGATCTCACTCCCACCGGAGCGGAGCGCGCTGGAAATGCGGCCGGAACAATACCGGCTTGGGACGGGGGTTTAACCGCGCCGCCGCCCGGCATCGGCTATGAACCGGGCAAGCACCATCCCGACCCGTTTGCCGCCGACAAACCCCTGTTCACGATCAATGCCGCCAATATGGCGCAGTATGACGCCCAGCTCACACAGGGAAACAAGGCGCTGCTAACTACCTATCCCGACACCTACAGCATGAATGTGTATCCGACGCACCGGTCCTGCGCATTTCCGCCGCATGTCTATCAGGCGATTGCGCGCAACGCTGTCAGCGCCAAGATGATCAACGATGAAAATAGCGTAACAGGCGCCACGATGGCGTCGCCGTTTCCCATTCCGCAATCGGCGCGCGAGGTGCTGTGGAACTTTGAGCTGATGTATCGCGGCTTCAAAACAAAGGCTGGCGCGGCGGCCACGGTGTCGTCGAAGGGCGGTGACTTCACGATTGAAGCTGCTGACGAGTATTACATCTGGAACTGGTCCGACCCTGCCATCACCACGACGGAGGGGATGGGCAACATGGTGTTTTTCTTTAACAGAATAAACATTAGTCCGCCCCAGATTGCAGGCACCATGTTTTTGGGGCACTACACCCTCGATCAGGTGGCGGACGCCAAACATACCTGGCTCTACAAGACCGGCGAGCGGAAGGTAAAGCGGGTGACCGGCAACGCCTATGATGCGCCAACGAACGGAGCCAATGGCGTCCGGACCATCGATATGGGAATTCACGTTTTCAGCGGAGCGGGCGACCGTTATACGTGGGAGCAACAGGGAAAGTCGGAAAAAATCATCCCGTATAATACTTATCGCCTGTCGTCCCCCGATCTTGAATATAAAGATATTATTGGCAAGGGTCATCTGAACGCGGAACTGATCCGCTATGAATTGCATCGGGTCTGGGAGATCGAAGGAACACTGAAGCCGGGGATGTCGCACAGCATCGCGCACCGGCGGAAATTTTATTTCGATGAGGACACCTGGATGCTTCTCTCGACAGCGCTTTACGGCCCCGGCGGCGAGATGGCGCGTGTTCAGGAAGGGTTTGCCATAAATTATTATGAGCACCCTGTCTGCATTCTGGCGCCGGATGTGATCTATGACATCGCCGGGGGCGTGTTTCACATCACCAGCATGCGCAACAAGGAACAGGAACTCGACCTCAACGCAAACAATGACCGCGATTTTTTCACGACTGAATCCGTGCGCCGCAGGGGGGTCCGTTAAACACCCGGCGATTGTCTCTGTAATAAATTAATGGCCGGTACAACAGGCAACAGGAATTGCGAAAACATGTTAAGGCAGATAGCAGGATTTTGTCTGGCGCTGGGTTTATTAATGACCTCAATGCCAGCCACGGCGGCGGTTTCAGAAGCCGAAGCCAAACGTCTTGAGACGGATCTCACGCCAGTCGGTGCGGAGCGCGCGGGTAATGCGGCGGGAACGATTCCCGCGTGGGACGGCGGTTTAACCGCGCCGCCCCCTGGCATTGGTTATGAACCGGGCAAGCACCATCCCGATCCGTTTGCAGCCGACAAACCCCTGTTCACGATTACGCCTGCGAATATGGCGCAATATGACGCACAGCTTACGCTGGGGCATAAGGCGCTGTTTGCCGCCTATCCCGATACCTACAGCATGAATGTGTATCCAACCCGCCGGTCCTGTGCGTATCCGCCACAGGTTTATCAGGCCATCGCGCACAATGCGGTCAGTGCGCAAATGATCAACGACGGCAACAGCATCACCGGCGCCACAATGGCGCCGCCATTTCCTATCACTTCATCGGCGCGTGAAATTCTGTGGAATCAGGAGCTGAATTACCGCGGTTTCAAGGTTCAGCGTATGTCAGCCAATATTGGGCCTTCCAAAAGCGGGGACTTCACGCCCGAAATCGGACTGGAGAGCCAGTTTTTTAACTGGTCCGATCCGGCGATCACCAGCACGGAGGGGATGAAGAATTCTCTCTATTACTTTTTGAGAGAATCGCGCAGTCCGGCGGCAATAGCGGGCGCCATGTTTTTGGGGCACATGACCCTGGATCAGGTCGCGGAAGATCGTCATACCTGGGGCTATAAGCCTGGTGAGCGGAAGGTGAAGCGGTTGAGCGGTCTGAAGTTTGACGCGCCGTCGAATGGAAGCAATGGCGTCAGGACCGTCGATGCCATCCAAATATTCAGCGGCGGCGGCGACCTTTATGACTGGGAGCAATTTGGCAAGTCGGAAAAAATCATCCCTTACAATACCTATCGGCTCGCATCTCCTGATCTTCAGTACAAGGATATTATTCGCAAGGGCCATTTGAACACGGACGTGATCCGTTATGAATTGCATCGGGTGTGGGAAATCGAGGGGAAGTTGAAACCAGGGAAGTCGCACAGCATTGCACACCGGCGGAGATTTTATCAGGACGAGGATACCTGGATCATTGCATCCACCGCGCTATATGGCGCAGAGGACAGACTGGGCCGCGCCCAGGAGGCGTTTATTTCTAACTACTATGAACAGCCGCTCTGCATTTCTGGCTCCGACGTGATTTATGATGTGCCGGGCGGGGTCTATCACGTCATGGGCATGCGCAATCAGGAGCCGGAAGTCAATTTCAACGCTGATATTGACCGGGATCTTTTCACCGCTGAATCGATGCGCCGTCAGGGGATACGCTGATCGCCCCGGCATCACTCGTAAGTTGGTATGACTGACAGCAGGAGTGGATAAAATGACAAGGCAATGGATGGCGATAGGGCTGGCGCTGGGCCTGCTGGCGTCAACGATGCCTGTGAACGCGGCGGTTTCAGAAGCCGAGGCCAAACGGCTTGAGGGCGATCTGACGCCTTACGGGGCGGAACGGGCGGGCAATAAAGCCGGCACCATTCCGGCCTGGGACGGGGGTCTAACCGCGCCGCCGCCCGGCATCGGCTATGAACCCGGCAAGCACCATCCCGACCCGTTTGCCGCCGACAAGCCCCTGTACACGATCAACGCCGCCAATATGGCGCAGTATGATGCCCAGCTCACCGAGGGAAACAAGGCGCTGTTAACAGCCTACCCCGGCAGTTACAGCATGAATGTGTATCCCACCCGCCGCTCATGCGCCTATCCGCCGCATGTCTATCAGGCGGTCGCGCGCAATGCGCGCAGCGCCAAAATGATCAACGATGGAAACGGAATAACCGGCGCCACAATGGCCTCGCCTTTTCCCATTCCGCAATCCGCGCGTGAAATAATATGGAATCATGAACTGAATTATCGCGGTTTCAAAATGCAGCGCGGCATAGCCAACGCGGCGCCGTCAAAGGCTGGTGACTTTACGGTGGAAGCCGCCTTCGAGAAGTACTTTTACAATTGGTCCGATCCGGCGGTCACAAATACGGACGGGTTCGGCAACAAGCTTCATTTTGTTTTGAAAGAATATCATAGCCCCGCGCAGAATGCGGGCACCATTTTTCTCATTCATAGCACCATTGATCAGGTGGCCGAGGATAAACCTACCTGGGGCTACAGGCCGGGCGAGCGGAAAGTAAAGCGGATTGCCGGCAACCAGTATGACACGGCTAATTTCGGGAGCAATGGCATCCGGACCATAGATAGTCTTCAAGTCTTCAATGGAGCCGGAGACCGTTATGATTGGGAGCAGCAGGGCAAGTCGGAAAAAATCATTCCTTACAATGCCTATCGTTTAGTGTCCCCTGATCTTGAGTATAAGGATATCCTTGGAAAGGGCCATATGAACACGGAGGTCATCCGTTATGAATTGCATCGGGTGTGGGAAATCGAGGGGAAGTTGAAACCGGGTAAGTCGCACAGCATTGCGCACCGGCGGAGATTTTATCAGGACGAGGATACCTGGATAATTATGGCGGCTGCGCTGTACGGTCCGGACGATAAGATCGTCCGTGCGCAGGAAGGGTTTGTCATAAATTATTACGAGCACCCTGTCTGCATTTTGGCGCCCGATGTAATCTATGACGTCACAGGGG
>SHWM01000086.1 GCA_009693835.1 Alphaproteobacteria bacterium | reverse complement strand
GCCAGGTGTCGTCCAGGGTCTGATCCACGGGCTGTCCGTCCATTGTTTTCAGACGGTACTTCATGTCCCAGATTTGCCGGGGAAAGTTATGTTCAGGCGTGGCGGTGATGGACATTCAGCGACCGATCAGACAATGCGGAAAAACATACTAGACCGCAGCCAAGGGCGCCATCAAGCAAAATGTTCATGTTATGTTTTCATTAACCGGCGACGCCGTGCGCAGGCAACCGGATCAATCTGAAGGAATGGTGGCCGCTCCTTCGGCCAGAAGGCCGTTAGTGGCGGCCTCAATACGTTCTTCCAGCGTGGCCATGAAATCCCGCCGGTTCAGCCCGGGGGCTATGGGGGTCAGAAAGCTCAGGACAATGGCGCCGGGATAGCGCAAGAATTGACGTCTTGGCCAGAACATTCCGGAATTCAGCGCCGCTGGTATGCAGCCCACGCCCAGCTGGTGGTAGAGGGCGGCTATTCCCGGCTTATAATCCAGCTTGCCGCCAGCGGGCGCACGGCTGCCTTCGGGAAATATAACCAGAGACTTTCCTGCATCGATACACAGCTTCGAATCAGTGATCATTTTTTTTAGCGCGCTAGCGTGCCCGTCGCGATCCACACGCACCATGCCGGTCCGCAGGGTGTACCAGCCAAAAAACGGGATCAGCGCAAGTTCCTTTTTCAGAATATAGACCGGCCTGGGCAGGATGCTGAGAAAGATGATGGTGTCCCACATTGACTGGTGTTTGCACGCAATCAGCGCGGGCCCGTGCGCGGGTATATTTTCGAGCCCCCGTAGTTCAATGTTAATTTTGCAGATATGCCGAAGCCCGAAATTTGTCAGCAGCGACCAGCAACGCATTATCTTATAGGTTGCGGCTTCTGAAAACGGCATGGCCAGTGATCCCAGAACAGCCACCACGGCCGTCATAAGATAGAGATAGATATTAAATCCGAGAGATCGCAGCCATAAATTCATGGCGCCGCCTTCAGTCCATCACCGACAGCGTGCGCAAGACAGTGACGCGCGCCGTAAACATGGTGATCAGGACGGCAGCCACTGGCGGCAGCGCCGCCAAAATATAATCCATCGTTTCGAGGGTGATCCGCCCCGTCCATGGCGCTGGATCATTGCTGGTGAGATGGACGATGGCGGCGATCGTGATTGCAACCGGTACAATACCGATCAGGACGCCCATGACCCCTATACCGAGAAAATATTTCTGAAACTCGCTGGCGACAAAACTGTTATGCGCACCGATCAGGTGCATCAGCGCCACCAGTTCATTCTGGCTCTCCAGGCTGGCCTGCGTGGCGAAAATGATCACCGCCACGGCCGCCAGTGAAATCATGAAGACAAGCGAAAGACTGATCCATCGCGCGCTTCTCGCGATGGCGTGCATCTGGTCCCGCCATTGCCGGTGATCATCCAGTTCGGCGCCGGGAAACTCGGCTTCCAGACGTTTTCGCAAACTGTCCAAATCTCCGCCGGGACGCAGTTCGACATCCACTAGTTGCGGCAGCGGCAGTTCCCGGATAGCGGCGCTTTTCCCCAGCCAGGGGGCCAGCAAAGCCTCCATTTCTGGTTCTTCAATGGCGCGAGCCTGCGCCACGGCCGGGTGATCGCGCAGAACACCCAGCACCGATTTTATGACCGCCTCGCTGCTGACGCCAGATTCGGCCGGAACCTGCACGGTCACCAGCTGGTCCAGTTCCCTGGCCCATTGGCCCGTGGCGCCAATCAGGGCCAGCCCGCCCAGAATGGCCAGGCTGGCCAGGTAGACATTGACCGCAATCACCAGGGGCAGAAGGCGCGAACCCAGCATAGCGCGGGGCAGAATTTTGGAATGAGGAATGAGCATCAGATGGCTTTCGCACGTACGGGCGGCAATTGGCGCAGACGCCCGCCGTCTTCGAGATGCAGTTCACCGGCATGATAACGATGACGTTCCAGAAGTCCGGTGTCATGGGTTGCGATCACCAGCGTGGCGCCCTGCCGGTTAAGTTCAATTAGCAGGCCCAGCAACCGTTCACCAATTTCCGCGTCGACACTACCGGTCGGCTCGTCGGCCAACAGCAATTGCGGGCTTGCGACCACCGCACGGGCTATTGCCACCTGCTGCTGCTCGCCGCCCGAAAGCAAGGCTGGATAGTGATCAAGTTTGTCCCCGAGGCCAACCCAGTTCAGCAATTCCACGACATCCCGTTTATATTCCTGTTCCATGCGCCCTTCGATCGCTAGCGGCAGCGCCACATTTTCAAAAACCGTCAAATGGCTGACCAGGCGGAAGTCCTGAAATACGACGCCCACACGGCGGCGGATTTCGGGTAATTCGGACGCGTCAAGCTGTGAAATATCCTTACCGAACATTTCCATGAGGCCGCGCGAGGGACGGTGGCCGAGATATAGCATGCGCAGAAGACTGCTCTTTCCAGCCCCGCACCGCCCGGTAAGAAAATGAAAACTACCCGCAGCCAATGTGAAACTGATATTACTCAGTATCTCCGGCCCGTCCGCATATTGCAGGCCTATGTTTTTAACCCGAATCATCAGGTGTCCTCCAAGCGTGAAGGGGACACGATAAAGCATTTATGGGCTTTTGCGAACCGCCCGGCATGATATCAAACCGCCTATATTCCCAGACTTGCGGGTGTGCTTGCCTAATCGGATGTGGGGCCATATGTTTTCAGCCAGAATCGGGGGAGCGGAATAAATTCAATATTAGCTCTGGCGGCCCGTATAGGAATTTCAAATAGATGCCTGCAATCGGATGATTCTAACCTGCTCTTCCTGCACCACCCGTTTTATGGTTGACCCGGCGGCTATCGGTCCGGCTGGCCGGCAGGTGCGTTGCGCACGCTGCCAATATAGCTGGTTTCAGGATCCGGCAGCTGATTTGGCCTTGCCCGCCGCGCCGGAAATCACAACTAACATGGCCCCTGGACCGGAGGCGGCGGCGCCCAGGCAGATGGACATGCCCGCAGGAAGGCCCGCCCCCTTGCGGGGCGGTGCAAATCTGCCGGTGTTGCCACGCAAGTCAAGCAGGGCCATGGAAAGAATGGCCTGGGGCGTGCAGGCATTATCTGCGGCTTCTTTGCTGGGGGCCGGATATATGTTCCGTGATCAGATTATACATGCATGGCCTCAGGCGGCTAAACTTTACGTGGCTCTGGGCGTTGATATGCCCCTGAGCCAATTGCGCCTGACGGATGTTGCCTTTTCTCAAAATGTGCTGGAAGGCCACCCGGCGCTAACCGTCACCGGCGCGATTAACAATGATGGAAGCGAAACGGTAACCGTCCCTCTGGTGCTCGTGAAACTGCGCAATGCAGCGGGCAGGGATATTTTCCAGTGGACCAACCCGATACCGGAAGAGGTGCTGGCGGCTGGGGCCACGGTCAGGTTTTCCACCAGGCTGGTGGATCCGCCGGAGGAGGCGCGAAATCTCGAAGTCACTTTTGCGCCGCATCGTTAATCTTCCTTCATGCTTTTTTACTTCTATTAACGTGCTGTTAATAATTGGCCGTTAAATTGCCTGGTGTTGGGTACCGGCAATGTGCTGTCTACTTGCTAATCCGCCAAAAAAGAGCAGGTCCATTAGGAATGGCAAAAATTCTTATCGCCGAAGACGAACAATCCGTTCGTGAATTGTTAACCATAGCCCTGCGCCGGAAGGGGCATGAGGTTCTGGCTGTCGCGGATGGTTCGGAAGCGCTGGGCGCATTATCCTAGGGCCGCTATGATCTGTTGCTTACGGATATTGTGATGCCCGTAGTGGATGGCATTGCGCTGTCTCTGAAGGCGGCGCGGGACAACCCCGATATGCGGATCCTGATGATGACGGGCTATTCTGCAGAGCGCCAGCGCGCCTATAATCTCGAAGAATTGATCCATGACGTAGTTCTGGAGCCGTTCACGATAGACGAAATCGGCAAGGCGGTAGACGCCGCGCTCGCCGCCTGAGGTTCGCGGCTGCATTCAGAACAATTTCAGTAAACGGTCAATATAATTTAATTCCTCGGCAGGGCGGCGGCGCTGGCTTGCCCGCACTTCCAGTCCACGCCGTATCTGTAAGGCGCGTTCAATGTCAAACTGTTCAGGAACAGCGGTAGCGCCCCCTGAATCACTCGCCACTGGCCGCCCCAGAGGGTCTTGACCATTGTGGGAGGGGCCGGCCTCCTGGCTGTCGCCATTTTCCGCGCGCACCCGCGCGTCTTCCTCACGAAGAATTTTGGCCAATGCTCCCGCGCCGGCGCGTAGTTGGTCCATTGCCTGGCTTTGCTGTTCCAGCGCGTGCGCGGTCCCGCCTCTGCGCAGTGACTTCGCGGCCTCACTCATTGCGTCCCCCGCGCGCCCCAGTGAATTGGGTGACTCGCCGGGCGACTCCTGCTCAAGCCGGCCATTCAGCGCTTCCAGGGCGCCACGCAATTTGTCCTGTTCGCGGGCCAGGCCGCCCGGTCCGTCGCTATTTCCGCCCTGGCTGCGCTGGTTATAGGTATTGTCATGCAATTTCTGTTGCTCCTGCATCAGACCGGATAGATCTTTCAGCGCATCACCGACCATTTTCTGTTTTGCATTCTGCCCGCCTGCTGTCTGCCCCGGCGCCATATTTTCGAGCACACTCTGTAATTTCGAAAGCATCTGCTGCGCGGCGCCGCGCGCTCCCGATCTGCTGAGCTGTTCGATCTTGTCCAGCAATCCCTCAAGATCGCTCCGGCTTATAACGCTGGAACCGGACGTGGCGTCGCCAAATTGCTGTGTGTTGCTGTCCTCCAGCGCCTGTTCCGCCATGGCCTGCATATAACGCTCCAGCGCTTCGCGTAGCGCCTGGGTCAAATCGGCGATTTCCTTGTCGCTTGCCCCATCGCGCAACGCCTGCATCAGCGCGTTTTGGAGGTCACGCAACTGGTTGCCAGCAACTGAAAGTTCTCCGCCCTCGATGCGAAGGGCAAGCTTCCATAATAGATCCACTACCTGCTGGCGGGTGTCTCCCTGGCGGTGAATATGCGCGATACGGTGGCGCGCGACACGCATGGGCAGGTAAACGCCAAGTTCCGGTGTGAATCTTTGCGGGAACAGGCTGAGCGCATCCAGGGACCTGATAACGTCCCCATCCTGCTTTGGATTCGCGGCCACGATGCCGCGCTGTTCAATAATGGCCCGCGCCAGCGGATGCGCGAAGGGGCGTTGCGGTAATATCAGTGTCACCGGGCTGGAATATCCGGTCTGTCCGGCAGCATCCTTTGCCATCAGCCGCAACTGCACCTGCTTTCCCGCCCAGAGATGCGCGCTGAGATCCACATTGGCATTCAGGGCTCCCTTGGCGGCACGAGGCAACGCTGGAAATTCCACCTCCAATGGCGCTTTCGCCGGCGCATTCCCGGGGGCGATGAGACTGATTTCCGCCCCTGCGACAGTAACGCCGTAGTCGTCACCGGCCTCATACCGGAAATGCAGGCCGTATTGCTGGGAGACGGTAATATCTTCAAGCAGCCTGATTTGGGGCGGCAGGTCGGGAATGACATTTATCCGCCATTCGCGCCGGGCTGTCCCGAACTGGCTTAACACCACATTTCCACTCTGCATCAGCCGGACATTGGTGTGGCTGTTGGCGTTATCAATACGGGTCAGCGGCAGACGGATTTTTTTGCCCGCGTCTGGCGTCAGCAACAGTTCCGCGTCGCGCCCCCCAAACAGCCGCAGGGACAACTCACTTCCTGCGGGAACCGTAACAGGCGGCTTCACTGCCTGTTCGTCAGGGGAGTCAGGTGTGTTTCCGGTGGCCAGCTTATTGAAAGTATCGCCAGCCAGCATCACCGGTGCAGCGCCCGTATAGGCGGGCGGTGCAATCCAGGCCTCCAGCCGGGATTGAACTATCGCCGGGCCCGGTGCCGCAGGCATAAATCCCGTCTCAATGCGTCCCTGCCATTGGGATCCAGCAGCGAGAAAACCAGCGATCAACAGAATTCCGGCCATCTGGCGCAGGCCATGACGATCCAGCCGGATGGCGCCCGGGCGGGGCTGAACAAATTTAAGCTGCGGTAAGGTCCGATGTAACCTGCGCAGATGCGCGCGCCATAGATTTTGGGCGTCATCGGCATCTGCTTCCTGCGCGTCTTCCAGTGCCCGCAATGGTTGATGCAGCAGGCCATTTACACGTTCAATCCGGGCCAGAATGAGATGGCGGTCGGGCAATCTAAAGTGCCGGCTCAGGCGTAACAGGGTAACGGCCCACAACACAATGAGTGAAAGAAGCAGAAACCAGTGGACCAGCGCCGGTACCAGCCGCCAGAATTCAAAGAGGGACAGGCTGAGGAACAAGCCTGTGGCGCACACTGGCTGCCAAAGACCCCGCCACAACATTTCCCAGACAAGCGCAAGCCGTGTCTGCATGACCCGCACATTCAGGCCAGGCACGGACAGGGGGGTGTTTTGCAGCGGCGGTCCGGCCTTGGTCAATGATTCTAGCCTTCTGCTTTCAACCAGTCGGGGATGCGGTCCAGCCCCAGTAATTCTTCATAGGTCTGCCGGGGCCTTACCACGGAAAAGTCCGCCCCGCGCACCAGCACTTCGGGAACCAGCAACCGGGTGTTGTAGGTGCCTGCCTGTACCGCCCCATAAGCGCCTGCCGAGAGTACCGCCAACATATCCCCTTCGCCAAGCGCGGTCATTTCGCGGTCACTGGCGAAGCTGTCACCGGTCTCACAGATCTGGCCCACAATGTCATATTTGCTTTTTGGGGTCTGCGTGGTTGCTTGGCGTAACGGCCAGATTTCATGATAGGCGTCATACAGCGTAGGCCGGATCAGGTCATTCATGGCGGCGTCGACGATGGCAAAACGCCGGCTTTCCCCCTGTTTCACATAAATGACGCGGCAAACCAGCACGCCCGCATTGCCCATGATCATACGCCCCGGCTCAAATATCAGGCGGCATCCCTGACCGCTGAAAATTTCCAGAACCATGCGGGCATATTCCTGCGGCAAGGGCGGAATGGCGTTGGAATGTTCGTAGGGAACGCCCAGCCCGCCCCCCAGATCAAGGGTGCTGATCTCATGCCCGTCAGAACGCAGTGCAGCCGTCAGTTCACGCACCTTGATAAAAGCCGCGCGAAACGGCGCCAGTTCGGTCAACTGGCTGCCAATATGCACATCGACACCCACAATCTGCAGGCCCGGCAATTGTGCGGCCTGGGCATAGACGGCGCGCGCCCGGGAAATCGGAATGCCGAATTTATTTTCCGATTTGCCGGTGGAAATTTTTGCATGGGTTTTGGCGTCGACATCGGGATTGACACGTATGGCGATAGCGGCGCGTTTGCCCATGGCGGCCGCTACATCGCTCAGCGCCAGCATTTCGGGTTCGGATTCTAAATTGAACTGCGCAATGCCGGCATCAAGGGCGTGCGTCATCTCCGTGCGGGTTTTGCCAACGCCGGAGAATACAATCCGGTCCGCTGGGATACCCGCCGCCAATGCGCGGCGCAGTTCGCCCTCTGAAACAATATCCGCGCCGCTGCCAAGCCTGGCCAGTGTGCGGATAACCGCCAGATTGCCATTCGCCTTCAGGGAATAACAGACCAGCGAATCCTGACCGGCGAAAGCCGTGGCAAAGACCTGGTAATGGCGTTCGATGGTGGCGCTGGAATAGCAGTAGAACGGGGTGCCGACCGCCTTCGCGATGTGTGAAAGGGATACATCTTCGGCATACAGCGCGCCATCACGGTAATGAAAATGATGCATGCAGCGTTATTCTTTATTTCTGTTTATGTTCGTTATCTCTGTCTTTGCCTTTTTGCCATTCCCGTTCGACGCGCGGATCTTCCATGCCGCCGGGGGGCACGTCCAGAGAACCTTTTTTTCCGCAGCTGCTGATCAGCAGCAGCGCCAGCAACAGCCACGCCCTGCCGCGCATCAGCCTGTGACCTTTCTGGCGGCGGCAATGGCCGCGCGCACCCGCCTCGGCGCGGTTCCGCCAAGACTGGTTCTGCTGGCGACCGAAGCCTGAACGGATAACACAGTGCGGGCCGCTTCTGTGATGCGCGGCTCAACCGCCTGTAACTCTTTCAGCCCCAATTGGTCGAGGCTTGCGCCTTTCGCCTCGGCCCGCTTGACGACTTCGCCGGTGATATGATGCGCCTGCCGGAACGGAATATCCAGTTCACGCACCAGCCAGTCCGCCAGATCGGTCGCGGTGCTGTATCCCTTGCCGGCGGCCGCCAGCATCGCGTCATTCCTGATGATCATGGTACGGATCATCCCTGTCATGGCGGCGATGGACAGGTTCATCGTGTCGGCGGCGTCAAAGACCTGCTCCTTGTCTTCCTGCATGTCTTTTGAATAGGTCATCGGCAATCCCTTCATGACCATCAGCAGCGCCTGGAAAGCGCCGCTTACCCGGCCCGTCTTGCCGCGGATCAGCTCGGCCGCATCAGGATTGCGTTTTTGCGGCATGATGGATGAGCCGGTCGAAAATGCATCCGTCAGCGTGATAAAGCCGAACTGAGCCGAGGACCACAGCACTATTTCCTCGGCCAGCCGTGAAAGATGCGTCGCCGCGATCGCGCAACTGCTGAGAAATTCGAGCGCGAAATCCCGGTCGGACACCGCATCCAGAGAATTGCGCATGGGCCGCGCGAATCCAAGCGCCTTTGCCGTCATGCCCCGGTCAATGGGAAACGAGGTGCCCGCCAGCGCGGCGGCCCCCAACGGGGATTCATTCATGCGCCGCCTGGCGTCCGTCAGCCGCGCATGGTCACGGCCAAACATTTCCACATAGGCCAGCAGATGATGGCCAAACGTCACCGGCTGCGCGCTTTGCAGATGGGTAAATCCGGGCATCAGCGTGGCGGCATGTTCGTTCGCCCGTATCAGAAGCGCGCGTTGCAGATCACGCAGTGCGGCCCGCAGCGCGTCAATCGCATCGCGCACCCACAGGCGAAAGCTGGTCGCCACCTGATCGTTGCGGGATCGCGCCGTGTGAAGACGGCCCGCCGCCGGACCAATAAGCTCGGCCAGCCTGCCTTCGATATTCATGTGAATATCTTCCAGCGCTTCGCTGAAGGTGAATTTCCCCTCTGTTATCTCGTGTAAAATCCGGTCCAGCCCGGTCAGGATTTGCGCCCCATCCCTGGCGCTGATAATGCCCCTGGCGATCAGCATCTCGCAATGCGCGCGGGAACCGGCTATATCCTGCGCATACAGCCGCTGATCAAAACCAATCGAGGCATTGATGCGCGCCATGATTTCTGCCGGGCCGCCGGCAAAACGTCCGCCCCACAGCTTATTGACGCCGTCCTGTTGCCGTGAAGTTGGTTTTTTGCTCATGAGTCCGGATATGGCCTAAAGGGGATAGTGTAACGTAATGCCGGTAAAACGCACTGAAATAGCCATCGCTTTGATCCTGGTCAGACGGGCGAGGGCCAGCATATCCGGCGCATTTCTGATAGGCGCGGTATACGCTATTGCGGGGCTTTCTGGCAATGTCGCTGCAGCGGCGGATGCCCCCCTCCCGGTGTCAGCGCTGCAAAATTTCGTGCTGAAACCGGTGCCCGCGCCCTTACCCCCGGTGCAGTTTCAGGACTCGCGCGGGGCGCAACACGATCTGGCGGAACATAGGAACAAAGTGCTTCTGGTGAATTTCTGGGCGACCTGGTGCGCACCCTGCCGGGAGGAAATGCCTTCTCTCGACCGGCTGCAACAGAGCATGGGAGGGCCGGATTTCGAGGTGGTGATCATCAGCCTCGACCGGGCCGGATATAGCAAGGCAGAGGCTTTCCTCAAGGAAATAGGGGTGAAAAACCTGACTACCTACGTGGATCCGGGCATCAGGGCGGCGCGTCAATTGGGCGCGCTGGGCCTGCCGGTGACACTGTTGCTGAACCGCAAGGGGGCTGAGATTGGCCGCCTGACCGGCGCGGCTGAATGGGATTCCCTAGAGGCCCGGGCGCTGATCACTAACCATACCGCCGGGAAATGACAGGGCCCGCAGAAATTATACCGCGCGGGTCAGCGCCTCATAAATGAACTTGCCGCCAAGCTGCAGCCCGTCCGGGCCTATCCCGTGCCCGACGCCCGGCGATACATGCGACTGGACGGTCAGCCCCGCCTTGACCAGGGCCGCCACGGCCGTGTGCATCCGGCTGACCGGCAGCATTTCATCCTCGTCGCCATGGATCATCAGGATGGGCGGTTTCACCCTGATTTCCGCCAGCAACTTTCCCGGCCCCGCCAGCGCCCCGGAATAGCCGATAATTCCGGCAGGCGACTTGGCGCGGCGCAGGCCAACCTGCAGTGACATCATGGTGCCCTGACTGAAGCCCACCAGCACCAGCCGGCTTTCATCGAGATCATGACGCGCCAGTTCCTGATCGATGAACGCGTCCAGAACGGGGGCCGCGCGGGTAACGCCGCGAACCATTTCTTCGGGATCCAGTCTTGTGATGCCAAACCATTGATAGCCCATGGGCGACATCTCGCAACGTTCGGGTGCGTTGGGCGACACGAAGGCCGCGCCCGGGAGAAGTTTTTGCCAAAATGGCGCCAGACCGATCAGATCATTGCCGTCTGCGCCATAGCCGTGGCACAAAATCACCAGGCTGTCGGCCCTGCCGCCATTGGCGGGGTCAATCCTTGGTCCATCAATCATTACCTGCGCCATGGTGTTTCCTTCATCTGCGAATAGGATATGGTGCACATATTAGGGCTTTATGCTGCCGATATGTATTAGTTTATGACTCTTAAACCGGATACGTTCACCCCTTCAGGATGCCTTGTTCGAAACACCTGCCAGATCAGATGCGGCCATCACCCGTTTCGCCCCCAGCCCGACGGGTTTGCTGCATCTTGGGCATGCTGTCGCGGCCATCGTGGCGCATGATCTGGCGCGCCGGACGGATGGCCGGTTTCATTTGCGCATCGATGACATCGACGCCGCGCGCTGCCACAGGGAGTTCGAGGAGGCGATCTATGAGGATCTGCAGTGGCTCGGCCTCAACTGGGACCAGGCCGTCCGGCGGCAATCCGATTGTCTTGCGGAATATGAAACAGCGCTGGACCTTTTACGCGCAAGGGGATTGATTTATCCCTGTTTTTGCACCCGCAGGGAAATACGGGCGGAAATCTTGCGTTCCCAGCATGCGCCGCATGGCGCAGAAGGCCCGGCCTATCCCGGCACCTGCCGCAGATTATCGGCGGATGAGAGGCATGCGCGCCAGCAGAAGGGTGTGGCGGCGCTGCGTTTTGATAGCGCACGGGCGCTTGCGGCAGCCGGGGCTGTGCCTGTTTTCCATGAGTCGGGTGAGGGGCCGGAGGGCGCGCGTGGCGAGGTAGCAGTTGATCCGGAGTTACTGGGAGATGTCGTCCTGGCGCGCGCCGGCCCTGACGGCGTTTCGGGCATCAGCTATCATCTGGCCGTGGTGATTGACGATGCGGCGCAGAATGTCAGGTGTGTGAGCCGCGGGCGGGATTTATATTTTGCAACCCATGTCCAGCGTCTGTTGCAGACCGTGCTGGAACTGCCGGCGCCGCAATATTTACATCACGCCCTGGCGCTTGATGCGACTGGCAAGCGGCTCGCCAAGCGGCATGACGCGTTGAGCCTGCGGCACTTGCGCGAGCGCGGTATGGCGCCCGATCAGGTCCGGGAGATGGCTCAAAAAATTATAGG
>SHWM01000085.1 GCA_009693835.1 Alphaproteobacteria bacterium | reverse complement strand
CTCTATCTGGACCTTAAGGATGGCCGCGTTATCGTTGAATTATATCCCGAAAAAGCGCCAGGACATGTCGACCGGATAAAAGCTTTGGCACGCAAGGGTTTTTATAATGGGATCGTGTTTCACCGGGTCATCGAGGGGTTTATGGCGCAAACCGGGGACCCGACGGGAACCGGCATGGGCGGCTCTGATCTGCCGGACCTGAAAGCCGAGTTCAATGACACGAGGCACGTGCGCGGCACTTTATCGATGGCCCGCTCTGTGGATCTGGACAGCGCCAATAGTCAGTTCTTTATCTGCTTTACGGCGGCCCCCTTTCTGGACGGGCAATACACCGCATTCGGCCGGGTCATCAAGGGCATGGAGTTTGTTGACGCGATCAAGCGGGGAGATGAAGCTAATAATGGTCAGGTCTCAAATCCTGACAAAATTGTGAAATTGCAGGTTGCGGCCGACGTCAAGGAATAGGCCCGCCCATATTCAGTTTTCGCTGTTATTTGCCCGGACCCGTCTTGTGGCTGGCCGCAAAAATATCCAAAAAAAGGGGAGGGCGGCCTTCATTACGAAAATGTAATGAAGGCGTTAGATATAACGCCTTATCCGTGGAATGGAGGGGCGGTAACCCAGAATATATATGGCAGTTTTGAGTGCCCCGGCCCTAAACGATGGTCAAAAACTGAATAAGGTGCCCGAGGTGGCGCTGCTGTTCTGGATCGTCAAGATCGCCGGCACCACCCTGGGAGAAACCGGCGGCGACGCGGTGTCGATGTCGATGAATTTTGGCTATCTAGAGCACTTTGTGATCAGTTAGAATCGCTTGTACAGCCCCCACCCCGGCCCTCCCCACAAGGGGGAGGGAGAAGAAGCCCAGTATGCTGAGGGAATCCCCTCCCCTTGATGGGGAGGGGTTTGGGGCGGGGTGAGAAACGGCAATGTTTATGTTTCAATCCGTTCACAAATTGCTCTAGTGGAGTGGATTTGACATTCGCAACAGAGCGCGTCGATACGGGATGCGAATGTTAGAATCGTACCACTAGTCAGTTTCGCCTTCTTTGCGGTGATTTTCGTGATCGCCTGCGCCGCTCAAATCCGCGCCAACCGCTTTAATCCTTATCTCTACTGGACAACAATCATTGCCACCACCACGCTTGGCACTACCCTGGCCGATTTTGCGGATCGGTCTTTGGGCATTGGCTATTCGGGTGGCTCCTCCCTGCTTCTGGTTCTGCTGATGGGTTCGCTTGTGGTCTGGTATCGCACCATGGGCGATATTTCCGTGCACAGTGTAAACTCGCCAAAGGTGGAAACTTTTTACTGGGTGACGATCATGTTCTCCCAGACGCTTGGAACAGCGCTTGGCGACTGGACCGCCGACACAGCCGGGCCGGGATATACCGGCCAGCATGGCGATATTTGGCACAGTGTTGTCCCTCATCGCAGCGGCTTATTACCGGACCAGTCTGTCCCGCGCGATGCTGTTCTGGGCGGCCTTTATTCTGACCCGGCCACTGGGGGCCGTACTTGGAGATTTTCTGGATAAACCATTAGAATCAGGCGGGCTCGCGCTCAGCCGTTATTCAGCCACGCTGGTCCTGTTCATTTCCATTGTCGGCTGTTTGCTGCTGTTTTCGCAGCGGGCGGCCAGCAAGGCCCATTAGAAAGGTTGATGATGGCCTGCCGCCCCGAATGGGTGTATAGGCCCTTTTCATGCGCGTAAATCTGTTTGATTTTGAGCTGCCAGAGCAATTGATAGCCCTGCGTCCCGCTGTGCCGCGCGACGCGGCGCGTTGTCTTATTGTCCACGAAGATGGCTTGCAGGATCGGGGGATGAGCGATCTGCCGACGCTGCTTGGCCCTGGCGATCTGCTGGTGTTCAACGATACCCGGGTTATTCCGGCCGCCCTGAAAGGAACCCGGACACGACGGGATGGCCAGAAAGTTTTTCTGCACCTTAATCTGCATCAACGGTTAGCTGATAATGTCTGGCGCGCCTTTATCCGGCCCTTGCGGCGGGTGCAACCTGGCGATGAAGTGATATTTGGTGAAGATTTTTCGGCGACGGTTCTGCATCTGGAGCCAGGCGAGGATGCAACGCTTCAGTTCAACGTATCCGGAACTCAATTTGAAGAGGCCATCCTTAGATTTGGGGCCATGCCGCTGCCTCCCTATATCGGCGCTAAACGGCCAGTGGATGCGCAGGATATGCTGGATTATCAAACGGTGTTTGCGCGCGTGAAGGGTTCGGTGGCGGCCCCCACCGCCTCGCTGCATTTCACCGAGAACCTTGTTAAAGACCTTAAAAGTAATGGTATAAACCATTGTTTTATAACACTTCACGTCGGAGCGGGCACTTTCCTCCCAGTGAAGTCCGAAGATACGGAACGCCATAAAATGCATGCGGAATGGGGCTGTATTTCCGAGGAATCTGCCCAAAGGATTAATGCGGCCCGCGAGGCCGGCCATCGGGTTGTCGCGGTGGGCACCACGGCGTTGCGCCTGCTGGAAAGCGCTGCGGACGAGGACGGGATGCTCAGTGCCTGGTCGGGGGACACCCGCCTGTTTATCCTGCCCGGATACCGTTTCCGTATCGTCGACGCCCTGATCACGAATTTTCACCTGCCGAAATCCACCCTGTTCATGCTGGTGTCGGCCTTTTGCGGGCGGGAAACCATGCACAGGGCCTATCAACATGCTATTGAGGCGCGGTACCGCTTTTTTTCCTATGGCGACGGCAGTTTGCTGTTTCGCACAGAGGCATGACGATGTTTCCCGAATTTTCATTTGCCGTTACCGCCCGCGATGGGGCGGCGCGCGCCGGGATTATCCGCACGCCACGAGGCGACATACGAACCCCTGCCTTCATGCCGGTGGGGACAGCTGGTACCGTCAAGGCGATGCTGCCCGGAACCGTGCGCGAATTGGGGGCCGATATTGTTCTGGGCAATACTTATCATCTGATGCTGCGGCCAGGGGCCGAAAGGATTGCCAGACTCGGCGGATTGCACAAATTCATGAACTGGCCGCACCCAATTCTGACCGATTCCGGGGGCTACCAGGTCATGTCATTATCTCAGTTGCGCAAGATTGATGAACAGGGTGTTACGTTCCGTTCGCATATTGACGGCTCGCCGCATTTGTTAAACCCGGAACGCAGCATGGAGGTGCAGCTTCTGCTGGGTTCCGACATCATCATGGCGCTTGATGAATGCACCCCCTTTCCATCGACCTATGAGGAAGCGGACAAATCCATGCGTCTGTCCATGCGCTGGGCGGAACGGTCCAAAGCGGCCTTTGCGGATGCGCGTGGACATGCGCTGTTTGGCATTGTCCAGGGGGGTGTCTATCCGGCGCTGCGCGAGATTTCAGCCAGTATTTTGTGCGATATTGGGTTTCACGGCTACGCCATTGGCGGTCTTGCGGTGGGCGAAGGGCGGGAGAGCATGTTTGCAACCGTTGAGCGGACCACCCCGCATCTTCCTGAGGACCGTCCCCGCTATCTCATGGGCGTGGGCAAACCGGCAGATATAGTGGGCGCGGTCTTGCGGGGGGTGGATATGTTCGACTGTGTTCTACCGACGCGTAGTGGCCGTACCGGACAGGCCTTTACGTCGGAGGGCGTATTAAACATGCGCAATGCCTGCCACGCCGAGGATGAGAGGCCCCTGGATGCAGCCCTCGATTGTCCGGCAAGCCGCGATTATAGCCGTGCCTATCTGCATCATCTTGTGAAATCGAAAGAAATTCTGGGTTCCATGCTCCTGACTTGGCATAATCTTGCCTATTATCAGGAACTGATGCACCGGATCAGACAGTCCATTAAAGCAGGCGAACTAGCTGATTTAGCTGATAGACTAAGTTTTGAATCTGATGGCTAAGGCTGTGGTTTGAATGGTGGCCTAGGAACAAGGTAGGGCATATGAGGACCTGGGTAGATGGATTATTGTCGCCTGCCGCACGCGCCGATCCGGCGGTGCGCCAGGCGCATGTCGAATTGCTGATGTCACTTGCTGCGCCGTTCCTGTTCCTGCCAGTAGCCGCCGCCAGCACTCTGTATTTCAAATCAGACCTGGATTTGTTTGATCTGGTGTGGTTTTCAGCCTGGTTTTTAATTCCCGTTTCCCAGTGGCTGGTGGTGCGCAGGACGGGAAATGTGACTCTAACGAGGGATTTATTATCCCTGTCGCTATTGTTATTCATTGGCGTTGGCGCCGCCTATTCTGGGGGGCTGGCTTCCTCCATGGTGATCGGACTCTGCGTACTTCCGATTGAAAACATGCTTTCAGGGGACAGAAAGCGTGTGCTGATGTCCATTGCGGCTGTGATAGGTACGCTGGCGGTCCTGTGGGGGCTTCGTGAACTGAAATGGCTGCCGGCCGATCGCGCGACAGGCGAACTGCACGATATGCTGCGCCCTTTGGCCGTAATATTTGTGATGCTCTACAGCTATCTGGTGGCGGATGCGCTGATCCGCCACCGGCGCGAGCGCGGAAAGTCGCTGCAGGACACCGAAAACCAATTTGAAAGCCTGTTTGAGACGGCGCCCATTTCCATGATGGAGCAGGACTGGTCACAGACCCGTACGATGATCAACACATTGATTGCGTCTGGCGTGCGTGATCTTAACCGGCACCTTGTGGAGCACCCCGAAGGGCTTCAGGCGCTGGTCGGCGCCATCCGTATGAATCGTATCAACAAGGCGACGCTGGCCCTATATCGCGCCCTGAACAAAGAGGATCTGGCCGCGCATCTGGCACCCGCCAGGCTGTCGGAGGAGGAGTGGCGTAATTACAGGATGTGGATTGTGAGCTTCGCCAGTGGAGAATCCGGCACTTATCTCAATGAAACGGTGAGCAGGAGGAAGCAGGGAGGACAGGTTCATACGCGCGTCATCTCGGCAGTAGTGCCGGAACATCGCCACGACTGGAAGCGGGTGGTAACCACCATAAGCGATGTGTCCGATCGCAAGAGGGCTGAGATTGAGCTTTATAGCGCCAAAGAAGAGGCAGACAGGTCAAATCGGGCCAAGTCACAATTCCTGGCCACCATGAGCCATGAATTGCGTACCCCCCTGAACGCGATCATCGGCTTTTCGGATATTATGCGAAAGGAGCTGTTTGGCCCCTTTGGCGAGCTCCGGTATCGTGATTACGCCGAGGATATTTATGACAGCGGCCTACATCTGCTGCACCTGATCAACGACATGCTGGATCTGTCGCGGATCGAGGCGGGCAAGTATGAGATGCGTGAAGAGAGTCTGAGCGCGGCTGACCTGTTTGACTGGGTGCTGAATATGACCGAGCCCCAGGTCATCACCAGTGGCGTGGTGCTCCACCAATCAATTCAGGAAAATTTGCCAGCCTTTTTTGCTGATCTGCGCGCCATGCGCCAGATTATGCTGAATCTGCTGTCAAACGCGGTCAAATTCACTCCCCGGGGCAACCGGATAGAAATGTCCGCCTTTCAGGATGGCGGCACGGGTGAAATTGTGCTTCAGGTGGCGGACAGTGGGCGGGGCATTCCGGCCCGTCTGTTGAACAAAATTACCGAACCCTTTGTGCAGGCCGGGGATCCCACGATCACGAGAGAAACCGGCACCGGCCTGGGGCTTTCAATCACCAAATCGCTGGTCAGCATGCATGCCGGAAAACTGCTGCTGACCAGCACCGAACATCAGGGTACGAAAGCCTCGGTTCGGCTGCCCGCCAGCCGTGCCGCCTTCGATCAAATGCCTGAAGCGTCAGAAAAAATGGTTAATACACTCTGGGCATGATCAAGTTTCGGGCGCCCCCGAAACCAGCCAGGCCATGATTTTTAAGGGGAGCAACTTTTCCTGGTTTTCAGAGTATTTTCACTTGCTCTTGTCCATGATTTAGCGTTCATTGCGATGCTCTAAATGGCTTGGCGCTTCGTACGGTCGGAATTTTACACGGTGGCGCCGGGTTTTTTTGATGCCTGAAACGATCGAGATTATGGGCATGGCCGGGGCTTTTCCGGCCGCCATAAAGTCAAAAGAGGGAAAAGCGGCTGCGGCCGAATTTTTCTCTTGAATGTTGAGTTCCCGAGCCTTAACAAGCCAGTCGTGCTGTGAATTTTAACTCCTCTTACCTGTTTGGGAGAAGATGCGATGAGTGTTTCACTCGCTCTCAAAAAGGAAGGCGCTGGCCTTCAGCCAGACTCTGTGCAGGGTTTGGACATTGGCGGCCTTAAAGGGCTGGCGAACACGCGCGCGCGCAAAACGCGGCCCAACTACGTGCACTCCGATTTCATTATAGATCGTGAGGCTGAACGGTACACCAGCAGGCATCTTCAGATTTATCTGAGTATGTGATGCCCCGCGGTAATGGCTGTTAAACCGTAAAATTTCCTGAAATTCCACAATCGATTTCGCGGCGGACCAAATCCTGCTGCGGTTCTCCATTACTCTTGCCAGTTGGGAGGATGTGTCATGTCATCTGTTATTGCAATCAACCACTCAAAAGTTGCGCCGGTTCAAAAGGCGTCCAACCCCTCGCCGTCTGCACGGCATTCGCATTCCGCAGAATTGCTGGAATTGACGCCGAACCGTTATGTGACGGAGGAACGCAAGGACTTCCTGATAGAGCGGGAAGGCGAGCGCTTTGCCGGCATGCATTTGCTGATCGATCTGAAGAACGCCAGCAGGCTGGATGATATCTCCCATATCGACCAGGCCATGCGCGATTGCGTCGCGGCCTGCGGCGCCACGCTGCTGCACATTCATCTGCACCATTTTACCCCCAACGGCGGCGTTTCCGGGGTGGCGGTGCTGGCGGAATCGCATATCAGCATTCACACATGGCCGGAATATGGTTATGCGGCGCTGGACGTGTTCATGTGCGGGGCGGCGGAGCCGCGCAACTCCCTTGAGGTGCTGCGCCGGGCCTTTCAACCCGGCACGGTGGAGGTGGAAGAGCGGCCCCGGGGGCGCGGTCTGTGACCGGGTGGCACGAGGAAGGCCTGTATCCGGATGTCCGCACCCGTTACAAAATTGACCGTGTTCTGTATGAAAGCAACACCGAGCACCAGAAGATGCGTCTTCTGGAACACCCCCGCCTGGGTAAAATCCTGACCCTGGATGATGTGACGCAGACAACCGAGAAAGACGAATTCATCTATCATGAAATGATGACCCATGTGCCGATGCTGGCGCATGGGGCGGTGCGCCGTGTGCTGATCATTGGCGGCGGCGACGGCGGCATACTGGAGGAAGTGTTAAAGCATCCAGGTGTTGAGAAGGCCACAATGGTGGAGATAGACGCGGGCGTTGTGGAATTTTCCAAACGCTATCTGAGTGAAATCTGCAAGGGCGCGTTTGAGGATGCGCGGACCGATCTGGTTATCGCCGACGGCTTCGTATTTGTGGACGAATGCGCGGAAAAATATGATGTGATCATAGTGGATTCCACAGATCCCGAAGGGCCGGGTGAAATACTTTTCACCAACGAATTTTACCGGCGCAGCAAGCAGCGTCTGACGCCGGGTGGCGTACTGGTGACGCAAAATGGCGTGCCCTTTATGCAGGCCGGTGAATTGCGTAGTTCGGCCTCGCATCTGCGTCAATATTTCGGCGATGTCAGCTGCTATCTGGCCACCATCCCCACCTATGTCGGCGGCGCCATGGCAATGGGCTGGGCCACCGATAATGCAGGACTTCGCAAGGTCAGCGTGGGCACATTAACCGCGCGTTTCACCCCTCTCCATCTCAACAGCCGCTATTATACGCCTGATGTGCACAAGGCGGCGTTCGCGCTGCCGCCCTATGTGTCGGAACTGCTGATCTGAGTTTATGCCTGCGCGCAGGCTGCTTCAATGGATTTCCCCGGACGCGAGCGGGGTGGGACATGCGTTAACTGGAGGATTTTGTCTTTTCGCTTAATAGCCGCGCCGCCGCCAGACTTAGCGGGTTCAGCCCATCGCCGCTGGTTTCGATGTGGTCCGCAAGCTGCGCGCGCATGCGCGGATCCCAGAATTGCCATATGTGATTTGCCACTGCGGCGATGGCTTCGTCCTCCGGATAGGCTTTGAAATAATCGGAAATCTGGTTGGCTTTATGGATGAGACGCGTACTTTCCATGATCAGATAATCCGTTCGGGATGCGTATACACATTAAATCCATCCCCGCGCGCAAAGGCTGCAATAGTGAGACCGTGATCTTCCGCCATCTGAATGGCAAGTGAGGTTGGCGCCGAAACCGCCACGAGGATGGGGCAACCGAGCCTGATGGTTTTCTGAACCATCTCCATGCTGCACCGGCTGGTGATCACCACCATGCCATTAGCGGGCGGGCGGCCTTCGCGGACGATCGTGCCAATCAGCTTGTCCAGTGCATTGTGGCGGCCGACATCTTCGCGCACCAGCAGTATTTCGCCGTCTGCGTTGGCATGGGCCGCGGCATGCACGGCGCCGCTCAGGCGGTTATTGGTCTGGCGCAGGGGGAGGGCGGTGACGGCCTTGTCAATGGCGGCCGCATGGATTGTCGCACTGCGCGGCAGGACGGGCAGGTCGCGCATCACCTGTTCCATTTCTGCAATGCCGCAAATCCCGCACCCCGTTCGCCCGGCCATGTTGCGCGCACGTTCGATCAGCGGTGCGGCGCGGTGAGGTGGAATTTCAATGCCCAGACTGACGCCCGGCCCCTTCCGGGTTTGGTCGATGACCAGTATTTCACCGGCGTTTTCGATGATGCCCTCAGACAGGGAAAATCCGTAGGCGAAATCCTCAAGATTATCCGGGCTGGCCATCATGACCGCATACGGTTCGCAATTATAGACAAAGGCGATTGGCGTTTCGACAGCTAACTGGTCCGCGAAGGCATGGCCCGCGCCATTACGCCACCGGGAAACGGTGGCAGGCGCAAGGGCTGGATGTTCGCTCAATTTATCCATGGGGCAGTATCATATTTACTCCGTTGCCGGAACAATACGATGAGAACGGTCGCGAAATTCTCCGGACTCGACCTGCCATTGCGACCAGCTATTGCTGGGGCGCACCTGCACAGCGGTCACTTTATATTCCGGGCATTCGGTCGCCCAATCGGAATTGTCTGTGGTGATCAGGTTGGCAGCGGATTCCGGGTGATGAAACGTCGTATACACAACACCTGGCTGCATACGCTCGCTGACCAGGGCGCTGAGCACCGTCTCTCCGGCCCGGCTCATCACCGCGACTTTGTCACCCGTGCGGACGCCCCGGTTTTCTGCGTCGAAAGGATGGATCTCCAGAACGTCCTCGCCGTGCCAGATGCTGTTTTCCGTGCGCCGTGACTGCGCGCCCACATTATATTGCGTAAGGATGCGGCCCGTCGTCAGCAATAACGGAAACCGCGGCCCCGTGCGTTCATCCGTCGGAACATATTCCGTCAGCATGAAACGTCCCTTGCCTCGTGCAAAACCACCGATATGCATCACCGGCGTGCCCTCGGGCGCGGCCTCATTGCACGGCCATTGCACGCTGCCGATACGGTCGATCAGATCGTAACTGACGCCCGCAAATGTCGGGGTCAAACGCGCGATCTCATCCATAATTTCGGAAGGGTGCGCATACGCCATCGGATAGCCCAGTGCATTCGAAAGCGCCATGGTCACCTGCCAGTCGGCCATGCCCGCCAACGGCTGCATCGCCCTGCGCACACGGCTGATGCGGCGTTCCGCGTTGGTGAAGGTGCCGTCCTTTTCTAGAAACGACGCCCCTGGCAGAAATACATGCGCATAGCTGGCGGTTTCGTTCAGGAACAGATCCTGCACCACCACACATTCCATGGCGGACATCGCTGCCGTCACATGGTGTGTGTTGGGATCTGATTGCACGACATCCTCCCCCTGAATATAGATCCCCTTATAGGAGCCTTCGACCGCCGCATCGAACATGTTGGGAATGCGCAGGCCGGGTTCGGCCTCCAGGGGCACCCCCCATGCGGCCTCGAACAGCGCGCGGGTGGCGGTGTCTGACACATGCCGGTAACCGGAAAATTCATGCGGGAACGACCCCATGTCGCAGGCACCCTGCACATTATTCTGACCGCGCAGCGGATTAACGCCCACGCCGGGCCGGCCAAGATTTCCGGTCGCCATGGCAAGGTTGGCCATGCCCATCACCATGGTTGTGCCCTGGCTATGTTCTGTCACGCCGAGACCATAATAGGTGGCGGCGTTACCCGCGCCTGCATAAAGGCGTGCCGCCGCGCGCAATTCCGCGGCGGGGACGCCGCTGGCGCGCTCGACCGCCTCGGGCGCATTTTCCGGACGCAGAATGAATTCGCGCCAGCGGGCGAATTCCACGGGGTCGCAGCGTTCACGGACAAAGATTTCATCGATCAGCCCTTCGGCGGCAATGACATGCGCCATGGCGTTGATGACCGCGACATTGGTTCCGGGCAGCAGGGGCAGGTGATGCGCCGCTTCGACATGCGGCATGCGCACCAGATCAATGCGGCGCGGATCAATAATGATCAGTTTAGCCCCCTCGCGCAGGCGGCGTTTCATCTGTGAGGCAAATACCGGATGCGCGTCGGTTGGGTTGGCGCCAATTACGAGAATGACATCTGCATCCTGAACGGAATCGAAATCCTGTGTGCCTGCCGAGGTGCCGAAGGCGGTTTTCAACCCATAGCCGGTAGGCGAATGGCAGACCCGCGCGCAGGTGTCGACATTATTATTGCCGAAAGCGGCGCGCACCATTTTCTGGACCAGAAAGGTTTCCTCATTGGTGCAGCGCGAGCTGGTGATGCCGCCAATCGATCCCTTGCCATATTTGGCCTGGATGCGGCGGAACTCGGATGCGGTGTGCGTAATGGCTTCGTCCCAGCTCACCTCGCGCCAGGGATCCTGAATCGAGGCGCGGATCATGGGTTTTGTGATGCGGTCCTTATGCGTGGCATAGCCCCAGGCGAAGCGGCCCTTGACGCAGGAATGGCCATGATTGGCCTTGCCGTCCTTGTTGGGCGTCATGCGCACGACGCGGTCGCCCTGCAATTCGGCAACAAAGGAGCAGCCCACGCCGCAATAAGCGCAGGTGGTCACCACCTGGCGTTCCGGCTGGCCCATCTGAATGACTGATTTCTCCATCAGGGTCGCGGTGGGGCAGGCCTTCACACAGGCGCCGCAGGACACGCATTCGGATTCCAGAAATGCCTCGTTCATCCCGGCGGACACATGCGAGGCAAAGCCACGCCCGTCAATGGTCAGCGCGAAGGTGCCCTGCTGTTCCTCGCAGGCGCGCACGCAGCGCGAACAGACAATGCATTTGGAGGGATCGAAGGTGAAATAGGGATTGGACGCGTCGATCGAAGCATCCAGATGATTTTCACCCTCAAAGCCATAGCGCACCTCGCGCAGGCCCACCGCGCCCGCCATGTCCTGCAATTCGCAGTCGCCATTGGCGGCGCAGGTGAGGCAGTCCAGCGGATGATCGCTGATATAAAGTTCCATGACGCCGCGCCGCAACCGCGCCAGACGATCGGTTTGGGTTGCGACCTTCATGCCAGATTCAGCGGGTGTGGTGCAGGAGGCGGGCGTTCCCTTGCGCCCTTCAATTTCAACCAGACACATACGGCAGGACCCGAAAGCCTTCAGTGTATCAGTGGCGCATAATTTTGGAACCTTGACGCCCGCCAGGGCGGAGGCGCGCATGATCGAGGTCCCAGCCGGAACCGAAACCCTGATTCCATCTATTTCAAGGTTTACGGT
>SHWM01000084.1 GCA_009693835.1 Alphaproteobacteria bacterium | reverse complement strand
TTTTCCTTGACCGAGCGGCGATAGCCATCGGCAGCGGGCGCCAGATGGCCGCGCGCATCATTTTCACAGGCCAGCCGTTGCAGGGTGCGCGCCCCCATCAGTTCCAGCCCCAGATTGACGATCCGCTTGTTGGCGGCCAGAAGCCCGGTATCGATGAGCGCCATGCGATCCAGCAGGCCTTCCACCTCGGCCTCCAGATATTCGCGCGGCAGGGCTTTCAGCACCAGCCCGATAGAGGCGGCTTCGGCCCCCGTTACGCTGTCGCCGGTCAGCAGCAGGCGTTTGGCCCACTGCGGGCCGGTATTGTACAGCCACATCTGGTTGGGCAGGGACCCCAGATCGCGCGCGGGCGGAAAGGCGAAAGTGGCGTCCTCGGCGGCGATCACCATGTCGCACAACAGCGCAATATCGGTGCCGCCCGCCAGGCAGTAACCATGCACCTGGGCGATCACCGGCTTGTGCATATCGAACAACGCCATGCGAAACCGCTGCGAACGCTCCAGATGCCAGATATCGTCATCTATGTCGCGGCCACGGCGATAATTTTTGCCCTCGGGCCGCTTGGGGCCGGGTGGTGGCGCCAGATCATATCCCGCGCTGAAACATTCGCCCGCCCCCTTCAGCACCACGGCATGCACGCTGGTGTCATCGTCCGCTTCCCACAGCGCATCCTGCAATTCGCGCAACAAGTCATTGGTCAGCGCATTGCGTTTTTGCGGCCGGTTCAGAATGATCCGGGCCCGCCCTTTTCCTGTTTCATAAATGATGTTCTCGTACATGTGCTTTCTCCCGGTTTGATTTGCGTTCAGTAAAGCACAGAGCGGGCATAAATTCATGAAATAGTCGCTGGCGCAAACAACGTTACCTGTGCACACGGATTGCCATGGCCGCGGGTACGGGGATAGACTGCTGCAAACAGCGGAGAATGTTGCGTGAATCCCATACTGCCCATCCAGTCCGCCCCGGCCCGGCGACAGCGATCGACTGTTTGAAACATTGGTTCAGGCATTCGAGAATGATCCCCTGGCGCGCTGGATCAGTCCCATCCTGGAAAACTATCGCAAATACACTCCCGGCTTCATGAAGGGTTTTGGCGGCCGGGCGATTGAATCCGGTTCGGCCTATTTCGCTGGCGATTATGCCGGGGTGGCGCTGTGGCTGCCGCCCGGAATTTCGCCGGACGAAGAGGCCATGCTGGCTGTGCTGCAAAGCGCCGTTCCCCTCTCTGAACAGGGGCCCGTGATCGATCTGTTCCTGCAGATGCGGTTCTACCATCCGGAAGAACCGCACTGGTATCTTCCCATTCTCGGGGTGGCCCCCGCCTTTCAGGGAACAGGGCGCGGCGCGGCGCTGATGAGACATGCGCTCCTGCGTGTCGATGAAGAACATTGCGCCGCCTATCTTGAATCTTCCTCGCCTCGCAATGTGCCACTGTATGAACGGCACGGATTTGAGGTGATGGGAACCCTTCAGGTGGGTTCGTCTCCGCCCATTTATCCGATGCTGCGCGGCGCGCGCTGAAACGGCGGCAATCATTTATGACGATTGCTACGGAGTTTGATACACTTTCAGGAAACAAACCGGAGGATTGAAAAATGGCTGAAATGAGCAGGGCAAATTGCTGGGGCGATGACACGGAATATAATTATGAACAGATCGTCGATGAACTGAATCGTTATCTGCGGCTGAAGGCGACGCCCATCGGCATGAAGCGCTTCAGAACCGTGGCCGAGATGGAGGCCATCCCGCGCATTCGCCGCCCTGATCCAAGAGAAAAGCTGGCCACCGACCAGATCGTCGGGCAGTGCCGCTGGATCGGCTATACGATAGGTATCACCATGGATAATCTGATGGGGGCGCAATGCGGCGCGGTCATCGGCCTGCATCCCCGCAGTACGGAATGGCTCAGCGGCGACCGCATGAACGGCGTGTGGTATGGTACGCTGGAAGACAGCGCTGCGCATCAGTCGGCGATGAGTTGCGCCTCCTATGGCGACTATGAGGCGATGGTGGTGTCGCCGCTGACATCGGGACGCATTGGCAATCCGGATATCTGCCTGATCTATGCGACGCCGGGACAGATGATTACCTTTATCAACGGCCTGCAATATCTCGCCTATAAGAAGCTGAGCTTCTCCTGCGTGGGGGAAAGCGCGTGCGCCGATTCATGGGGCAATGCGCTTGCGACGGGAGAACCTTCGGTGTCGATCCCCTGTTACGCGGAACGCAAATTCGGCGGCGTGCAGGATGACGAGCTGCTGATGGCGTTGCCGCCCAGTTTTCTGCCAAAGGTGGTGCAGGGGCTGGCGGCGCTCAGCAAGAACGGCCTGCGCTATCCGATACCCAATCACGGCATTCAGAAATCGCCGCTTGATTCCATCGCCACCAGCTATGGCAACAAGGGGATTTAGGGCGCTATCCAACCAGACTGCATCCTTCAGCGTTAATGTGTCACCCCACCCCAACCCCTCCCCATCAAGGGGAGGGGCTTTTAGCTCAGAATTTCAGCGTTCTCTTTCCCTCCCCCTTCTCGCCAAGCGAAGCTTTGGCGTAGCTTCGCGCGGGGAGGGGATAGGGGTGGGGGCAATTGGAGCTACCGGATCGGATAAGAGTCTAGACCGCGTTGCCGGCAGATGAGGAAATAAGTTTTCATCGTTTGTCATCGCGAAGCGCAAAACGCACTTCGCGATGATTGAGGCATATCGGGTGAATGGACTTTAACGGAAATCCTATCCTGGCATGTACAGACCGCCATTCACGTGAATGGTCTGGCCGGTGATATAGGACGCGCCATCCGACACCAGAAACGCGACGGTGGCGGCAATATCATCGGGATGGCCGACGCGGCTGGCCGGTATGGCGGCGGTAAGCGTTTTGAATTCCGGCTCCGGCACCACGCCCTTCAGCCGGTCGTGCCAGATAATGCCCGGCGCGATGTCATTGACGGTGACGCCATGCCGGGCGAGATCAAGCGCGGTGGAGCGGGTATAACCGGTGATCGCCGCCTTGGCGGCGGCGTATGGGCCCTGTCCCGCGCCCGGATGATAGGCATAGAGCGAGGCGACATTGACGATGCGCCCAAAACCCTTGTTGACCATGGCCTCGCTGAAGGCGCGGGTCATGTAGAAGGTGCCGTGAATGTTGACATTCATCACGCGGTGCCAGGTCTTGCTCTCCATTTTCCAGGGTTTGGCCGCGCCCTGAATGCCGGCATTGTTGATCAGATAGGCCACATGAACGCCGCGCGCCGCCAGATTGGTGGCCAGTTCGTTCACCGCTTCTTCCTTGGCCACGTCAAGCGGGTAGAAAGTGATCTGATTGTGAATGGCCTTGGGCAGGGTTTCCAGCCAGGCGGCGTAGTCTTCCTGCCGCCGGTCGGTCGCGATAACCTGATGCCCCGCCGCACACAGCGCCCTGGTGATGGCGGTGCCCAGCCCGCCCAGTGCGCCGGTTAATATCGTATGTCCCTTGCTCATGATTTTCTCCCTGCACTATTATTTTTCAATTTCAGAATAGATGCGCTGCCGCCTAACCCGGCAGATACCAGCCGCCATTCACATGAATGGTCTGGCCGGTGATATAGGACGCGCCCTCTGAACAGAGAAACGCCACTGTCGCGCCAATTTCCTCGGGCCGTCCCGTGCGGCCCATCGGTATGCCCACGGCCATGTCCTGAAAGTTGGTTCCCGTATCCACATCTTCCAGGCGCGGATGCATGATCAGGCCGGGCGCGATCACATTCACGGTAATGCCATGGCGCGCCAGATCCATGGCGGTGGAGCGGGTATAGCCGGTCACCGCCGCCTTGGCCGCCGAATAGGGGCCCTGATTGCGCATTGGCTGATAGGCGGCCAGCGAGGCCAGATTGACAATCCGGCCAAAACCCCGGTTGACCATTGCCTCACTGAACGCGCGCGTCATGTGAAAGGTGCCGGTGATGTTAACATTCATCACCCGCATCCAGGTTTTGGTTTCCATCTCCCAGGGTTTGCCGGGGCCCTGAATGCCGGCATTATTGATCAGATAGGCCACATCAATCTTGCGCGCCGTCAATGTGGCCGCCAACTGGTTGACGGGTTCTTCGCGGGTGACATCCAGTGGATAAAAGCTGACCAAATCGCGCATATCCACGGGCAATGCCTGCCGCCAGGGATCAAAATCCTCGGCGCGCCGGTCGGTGGCGATCACCGGAATGCCCATGCCGCACAGCTTCTCCGTCATCGCCGTGCCCAGCCCGCCCAGCGCGCCGGTGATAATTGCATGGCCCCTGTTCATCTTACGTCTCCCCGTTCATGGTTCTAATTCGTTATGGACAGGATAGACGCTCCAACCTGTCCGGCGATAGGGGGAATTTAGGGGGGTAGGGTCGAACGGACGGGATCGATTTTTCACTTGAAAATTGCACGGCAATGCCGTACTATCACTGTGATGAAAATTGTTTGAACCCGTGTCTACGAACGTAAATCCGCCAAGCTGCTAAGTGAAGGGGAAAAACGCGCAGCCGAGAACGAAATCATCATGACCCCTGTAAAATGGCCGGTGATTGCAGGCACAGGCGGTGTCCGCAAAGCCAGAGCCGCCAGAGGCAGTTCCGGCAAAAGCGGTGGGGTACGGATAATGTATTATTTCTGGTTGAATGATGAGGGGATTTATCTCCTCGACATTTACGCGAAGAACGAAAAAGAAAATCTTTCGGGCGCGGATAAAAAGCTGATGAAAGACATGCTGAATGAACTCACAGGAGGCCGTCATGCCTAAAGCACGCAAAAGAGAGCATGATCTTGTACAGGCCGTGCGCGAAATGGCGGCACATATGCGTGACGAGATTGAGCTTGAGTCCTATGAATACACGCCGCCTGCTACAGTTGATGTCGCCAGGATCAGAAAAAAACTAGGCTTCAGTCAGAAGGAGTTTGCGGATCACTATGGCTTTGCCGTAAGCGCGCTCCGGGAGTGGGAACAGGGCCGTCGCAATCCGGAGCGTTCAACCAGAATTTTACTAGCGCTAATTGCCGAAAATCCCAAAATGGTGGAAAAGACGCTGGCGAAACTGTCAGCGTGAGGGGATGGCGGAGGGGAAAGGGGAGCGCACCCTTTATGTCATTTTACTTTTGAGATCATTATTTTTTTGCAGCATCTAGTCAATTCCGCTCTTGATCATGCGTGCTAATAATTTCAGACGTTCATTAAATGTTTCCCGTTTTCCGTTCAATCGATCTAGCCCAACATTAGTCATTATCATTTTGTTGAAAAAAATTTGCTGGTTACAAAAATTCTCCTCCAGACTTGCGAATAATTTTCGTTTGATTTCATTAGGGAAATTCTCGTCAGCGGAGCTGACCAGAAGCTGACCGAATGTTTCGTAATCACTGGTAACATCTTCCCATTTGCAAGCTTGTACTTTATTGAGTTGATAATGTCCTGGCCATGTTCTTTCTGGTTTGCGGTCCGGATCGACCTTTATACAATTTAGTCGTAAAGCTTCTGCGGCGAGTTCGGAGCAGAATCAGGCTTTCCTACCGATCCACTTTTTTGGAATGCCAAACAAGAAATTGTATTTTGAATTGAGAGTGTTCAGTGTGAAATCGTAAGCGCTTTTAATAACACTGTTATATTCATCTATTTCCGCATCCTTATTTACATTTATTGTTAATTCTCTGTTCCGAAGCACAATCTTTTTCTTGCAATAATTAGTCAATTTCCACACGTTAGCTAGTCGAATAAGCTCGACACCACTCTGAGATTTAGTGTCACGCTTCGGCATCGCGTGAAGACAAACTCCTTGCCCCTGTGAGAGGGTCACGTGTGAATAGGAGATCGGTTTAAACATCGCGATCGATTGAAGCCAACATAGCGCGGTGCTTCCGAAGGAAGTGCCTCGCACAATTAAAATATCGAAAGGTTGAGGTGTAAAGGAGGCGGCCATTTCCTCGCCCCCCCCTAATCCCGTTTTTTCGGGAACAGCATGCCCGCGATCATCGGATAGGCGTCATCAAGCGCCAGGCCCATGACCACGCCCGCGCGCGCGTCGCGGAAATACCGTTCGAACGGCAGCCGCCCGGCAAACGCCGTGCCGCCAAAAATCGTCATCAGGCCCTCGGTCACCGCGACCGCGGCCTCCGACGCCAGCACCTTGGCCTGCACATAGGGCAGCGGCGCCTTGACGCGCCCCTCGTCGCCCGCCTTCGCCGCCAGATGCAGCAGCGACCGCGCGCCCTCGATGCGGGCGCTGAACCCGGCCATGCGCCGCGCATTGATCGGGTTGTCCAGCCGCCGCGCGCCGCTGGGATACTGCTTCGCCACTTCCTGGCAGCCGATTTCATAGGCGCCCGAGGCAATGCCCAGATAGGCGGCGGCATAAGTCAGCGCCACCACCGGCATCATGATCGTGCCCAGATTGCGGCCCGCCTCATGTTCCTTGCCGATAATATTGGCGTGCGGGACCACGCCGTTGAATATCATCGGCGAACTGCCATTGCCGCGCATGCCCAGGCCGTTCCACTCGCCGTCCTTTTTCCAGTCAATCTTGTCGCGCTCCACGACCAACGCGCTCAAGGCACCCCTTGGCGCGTCCGGGCCGATCTGGCACATCATAAAATAGTGTGACGCCTCGCCCGCAGACGTGACATAGGATTTGCGGATGTTGTCGAGGCGGTAGCCGGTATCCGTGCGTATCGCGGAGGAGAAGGCGCTGGCCGGCTGCCAGTCCTGCCCCGTCGCGCCGCTGGTTTCGCCACCCGCCACGGTAAAGAACGCCTCGCCGCGCGCGATGGGTTTCACAAAGCGCTCAACCTGATCAGGGGTCGCGATGCGCGAAATCAGTTCGGCGGCCTCAATATGCATTTTATAGCACATGGCGGTGGACGGGCATTTCTTGGCCAGCTCTTCTACTACCAACACGGTTGTCAGTAGATCGGCCATGCTGCCGCCATGTTCCTTTGAAACACGCAATCCCATGAAGTTTTCGGCGCGCAGGGCCGCCAGCGAGTCTTTGGGATAGGTGGCTGTCTTGTCGGCGGCGGCGGCGCGGGGCGCCAGGTCGCGTTCGGCCACCGCGCGGGCCTTTTCCATCCAATGCTGCTGCTCGTCAGTTTTGGTAATCCACACGGCGGTCTCTCCCCTTATCTCATGGTATTTTACATCAGTATAATGGGTTTATAGGGGGAGAACAGGGGAGATTTGCGGGGCCAAGCCCCATATATTGGGTCCTGCCGTCAGGAAATGGTTAACAATGCCCCTTTTAATCTAATCGTCATTTTAGTGACAATCAGGGCCTGGATGTGCTAGAGGCAATCCCCATGCGCCGGCCGGTTGATCACCAATCAACCGGCAGAGGCAAACCGATTGAAATATTAGTTTAGGGGACCTCCGACGATGTTCTGGATGCTAAGATTTGCAATAGCCGTTTGCCTGTTTATAGCAATGCAGCCTGCGCTGGCGGCGGTTTCGCCAGAGGAAGCCAAACGGCTGGAAAGTGATTTGACGCCCATGGGCGCGGAGCGCGCGGGCAATGCGGCGGGAACTATTCCAGCCTGGGATGGCGGGTTGACGGAGCCGCCGCCGGGGATCGGTTATGAACCTGGAAAGTTTCACAAAGATCCTTATGCGAATGACAAGCCGCTGTTCACCGTCAACGCGGCCAACATGGCGAACTATGAAAGCCAGTTGACAGAAACCCACAAGGAACTGCTGAAAGCCTATCCGGACAGCTATTTCCTGAACGTCTATCCCACGCACCGGTCCTGCGCGTACCCCAAATTTGTCTATGACGCCGCCGCGCGCAACGCCGTCAGCGGCAAGATGGTGGATGACGATAACGGCATAGCCCGGGCGACGATGGCGATCCCGTTCCCGATCCCGCAGTCGGGCAGGGAAGTGTTATGGAATCACGAACTGCGCTATCAGGGCCATCTGGTCACACGGGAATCCGCCGCCACGACGCCAACAAAGGGTGGTGACTACACCATCGAGTCGAGCCTGGAACAGTGGATATACAATTACACCAGGCCAGGTCTGGCCAAGCCCGAAGACATGAATAATATCCAGCAATATTTCATGCGCCGGGGCGTCGCGCCGGCGAGCAATGCCGGCACGATACAGGTCATGCATAACACGATGGATCAGGTGCTGGAAAAAAGGCGGGGATGGTTCTACCGGCCGGGCGAGCGCAAGGTCAAACCCGTTATCGGCGCGGAATATGACAATGTCATCCCGTCGAGCGAGGGAATCCGGTTCAATGACAGCTTCAATGTTTTTAACGGCGGCGGCGACCGCTATGATTGGGAATTGATCGGCAAGCAGGAAAAATTTATTCCCTACAATACATTCCTCCTCGCGTCGCCGGAAACTAAGTATACGGACATTCTGCACAAGTCGCATCTGAACCCGGCACCGATCCGTTATGAATTGCACCGCGTATGGGTCATCGAGGCGAAACTGAAACCGGGCAAGCAGCACAATTTTGCCGCCCGCAGACTTATGTATACAGATGAGGATAGCTCGGCCGGGGTGGCGGCGGCGATGTATGACGCCTCCGGCAAGCTCAGCCGTGTACAGGAGGCGCATCTGTTCGATTATTATGAAGTGCCGCTGTGCAATATCGGATCCGATGTCGTGTATGACCTTAGCGGCGGCCGTTATCACATTGTAGGGATGCGTAACGAGCAAAATCCAGTCAGGTTCAGTATTCAGGATGATCCTGAATCCTTCTCTGCCGAAGGGGTGAGGCGATTGGGAGTGCGCTGAGGCGCCGGGTGTTCTGAGCACCCCTTCAGATGAGCATGGATTGTGGATTTAGTAATGATAGACGCAATCAGGCACCGGTCTGGATCAGCGCGTTGTTAGCCATCCGCCTGGCCGATCAAGGGGGTGGTCGTTACTGTGGAGAATTTTGAATATGGCATTGAAGTTCGGACTTGGTATTATTGTCGGCCTGATCCTGGGCATGAATATGCCTTATGGGGCGGTTTTACCAGAGGAAGCCAAACGGCTTGAAACTGATCTGACCCCTACGGGCGCGGAGCGCGCGGGCAATGCCTCTGGCACCATTCCGGCCTGGGATGGCGGTTTGACCGGGCCGCCGCCGGGGATCGGTTATGAACCTGGAAAGTTTCATAAAGATCCTTATGCGAATGAGAAGCCGCTGTTCACCGTAAAGGCGGACAATATGGCGAATTATGACGGCCAGTTGACGGAAACCCACAAGGAATTACTGAGGGCCTATCCGGACAGCTATTTCCTGAACGTCTATCCCACGCACCGGTCCTGCGCGTACCCCAAATTCGTCTATGAAGCTGCCGGGCGCAACGCTGTTAACGGCAAGCTGGTGAATGACGGCAATGGCATAACCGGGGCGACCATCGCGATCCCGTTCCCGATTCCGCAATCGGGCAGGGAAGTGTTGTGGAATCACGAGTTACGCTATTCGGGCTACAAGGTAACGCGCGAAACCGCCTCCGCGACGCCCACAAAAAACGGCGAATATTCTATAGAGACGGCGCAGGAACAGTGGTTGTATGCTTACGCCGATCCACAGATAAACAAGACCGAGGATATTAATAACATAGAGATTTATTATATGCGGCAAGGTCTCACGCCGCCCAAAAATGCTGGCACCATTATGGTCATGCATAACACGCTGGACCAGGTCGTGGAAAAACGGCGCGGGTGGTACTACCAGCCAGGTGTGCGCAAGGTCAAATCCGTTGTCGGCGCTGAACTTGACAATGTCATCCCATCCAGCGAAGGCATCATGTTCAATGACGCCTTCTATATATTCAACGGCACCGGCGAGCTTTACGACTGGGAATTGATCGGCAAGCAGGAAAAACTGATCCCTTATAATACGTACCGCCTGGGTTCCCCGGAAGTGAAGTACGCGGATATTCTCCACAAGTTTCATTTGAATCCCGAACTGATGCGCTATGAATTGCACCGTGTGTGGGTGGTCGAGGGAAAGCTGAAACCGGGCAAACGGCACCATTTTGCGGCCCTGCGGAAGATCTATCTTGACGAGGATAGCTGGACCGGTATTACCGCAGTGCTGCATGATGGGGGCGGTGCGCTCACCCGGGTGCAGGAAGTGCATCTCTTCAATTATTATGATCAGCCCCTGTGCAGTATCAGGTCCGATGTCATTTATGATATTGTCGGCGGCCGGTACAATATTAATGGGCTTGGCAACGAGGAAGTTCCGATAAAATTCGAACTGACGGACAGTCCAGATGCCTTCTCAGCCGAAGGGGTGAGGCGGATGGGGACGCGCTGAGGCTCTAAACTATTATTTTTGGGCATGTTTCGCGGACCGGAGGGGATCGCCACTGGCGATCCGATCTGATCCGAACATGGTCTGGACCGAATTTGAAACTGTGAAGGATTTTGCAGATGGCGTGGAAGTCTGGAATTTTTATGTTAGCGGGCCTGGTCCTCAGTGCGCAGATGGCCTTGGCCGCCGCGACGCCTGAAGAGGCAAAGCAGCTGGGCACGGCCTTGACGCCGATCGGCGCTGAACGCGCCGGCAATGCGGCGGGCACCATTCCTGCGTGGGATGGCGGTTTGAACGGGCCGCCGCCGGGCATCGGGTATGAACCCGGCAAGCATCATGCGGATCCCTATGCGGCGGATAAGGTGTTGTATACCGTGAGTGCGGGCAACATGGCGCAATATGATGGTCTGCTTACAGAGGCCCACAAGGAATTATTGAAGGCCTATCCGGATAGCTATTATTTGAATGTCTACCCGACGCACCGGTCCTGCGCCTATCCTGCGCACGTGTACGAGGCCATTACGCGCAATGCGGTCAACGCGCAGCTAGTCCACGACGGTAATGGCGTTACCGGATTCACCATGGCCACCCCCTTTCCGATCCCGCACTCGGCTCGTGAGGTATTGTGGAACCATGAATTGCGCTATCAGGGATATAAGGTCACCCGCGAATCCGCCGCCGTCGCGCCAACGAAAAGCGGTGACTATACGCTGGAGGTAACGCAGGAACAGTGGATATACCGTTACTCCAACCCGGATCTCGCAAAGATTGAAGATCTGGACAATGTAATGATGCATTTCATGAAACGTGGCATCAGTCCCACTTCGAATGCGGGCACTATGGCAGTCTTTCACAACACATTGGATCAGGTGCTGGATAAACGCCGCGGCTGGGCTTATCGGCCCGGTGAACGCAAGGTCAAACGGCTGGTGGGCCAAGAATATGATAATATCATCCAGTCCAGCGAAGGTATCCGCGTCAACGACACCTATAGCATTTTTGGGGGCGCTGGTGACCTGTACGATTGGGAGTTGACTGGTAAGCAGGAAAAACTGGTCCCCTACAATAATTTCCGTTTTGCCTCCCCGGCCATAAAGTACAAGGACATTTTGCATAAGTCGCATTTGAATCCGGAGGTGATGCGTTACGAACTCCACCGCGTATTGGGGCTCGAGGCCAAGGTGAAGACAGGGAAACACCATATCCTAGCGAGCCGGCGCCGGATGTATATGGATGAGGATACCTGGACGGGGACTGCCGCTGCACTTTATGATGGCGCTGAAAATGTCACCCGTGTGCAGGAAGCGCACATCTTCAACTATTATGATGTACCTTACTGCAATATTGGATCAGATGTGATCTATGATATTGCCGGTGGCCGTTATCATATTATCGGTCTTCGCAACGAGCAAAATCCGGTAAAATTCGATATTCTGGACCCGCAGGATTCTTTTACAGCCGAGGGCATGCGCCGTTTAGGCACGCGTTAGAGCAGTATGCGATCAACT
>SHWM01000083.1 GCA_009693835.1 Alphaproteobacteria bacterium | reverse complement strand
GCCGCCCGCGCGCGTGCAGAAGACTGGGCGCGCAAGGCCGGGTTGCCGGAAGTTCTGATTTTGCGTCTTGTACTGGTAATCGAAGAACTGTTCACAAACACGATAAAGCACGGATATTGCAGGGAAAGCAACCGCCCGGTGCGCATTTCGCTGGTCCGGGTGGATGACATGGCGCATCTGGATTACCGCGATCAGGGGCCGCCGTTCGACCCAATCCATACCACGCCCTGCATCCCGGAGGACATCCCTCCGTCGCAGGTGGGGGGGATGGGCCTGCAACTCATCCAGACTCTGGGGTGCAACGCCAGCTATATCTATGAAAGGGGCTGGAATATTGTCCGGCTGGATGTGAGCGCCACACAGACATCGGCGCGCGCAGAGGCCCTGATTGCCCGCAAAGGCAGAAAAAAGCTCAGTTGACGGCATGGCGCTGCTGAAGCTCCTCAACCTGACTAAGACGCCATCACGGATTGCGGTTTACCGTCCGGTTTTGACTAAGCCGAACCCCTGCCGGAACCGGCCCACGCCAGAACATGCCGGCACGCCCAATATACAGTCTGACTGTGGCGGGTTACTGCCCGCCTGCCTCCTCGATCATCTGGATGATTTTTGCATTGCGGCTGGCCTGGGCATGCCATAAGGCCGTATTCCCCGCGTAATCCGTCAGGGTTACATCCGGTTTGGATGTCAGCAGGGTACGCACCACATCGGCGGCGCCAACCCGGGCCGCCTTCATCAGGGCGGTTTCGCCCTGCCGGTCCTGATGATCAGGATTGGCTTTATGCTCAAGCAGCATCCGCACCATATTGTCCTGTCCGGACTGGGCGGCGGCGATCAGTGGAGTATGTCCGGTGGATTTGTCAAACAGATCGGGGTTGGCCTGTTTTTCCAGCAGGAAACGAAGCACGGAAATATTACTGTATCGGGTGGCGATCAAGAGCGCCGGTGTGCCCCGCCGCGTACGGCTGTTGACACTTTCGCCGACCAGAAACGCGCTGCGCGCCTCGGCTACCCCGCCCGCCTCCGCGGCCTCGACCAGCGACATCGTATGAGGCGGCGCCCCGGACCCATCCGCACCCCCGGGTATTGGATCCCCGTAGTTTCGCTTTGCAGTGGCTTCATCATGCCGGATCGGACCCGCCAGGCCATGACCAATGCAGCCAGCGATCAGTACGCCTGCCAGCGCCGCCCTTCTGGCCAGCGGCCAAGTTCTCATTTCCGGCCTCCCTGTTTCTCTTTTTATAGCGCCAGTATATAAGGGATGCATGTCTGCTTCCATCATTCGCTCGGCTATTTTTGTGCTGCTTGGTCTCGTGGCCCTTGCGGCGGCACTGATATGGCGCCAGGCAGCCACACCGTCCTTTGAAAACGCCAGCGCGCCGGTGCGGGAGACGGGAGCGGCCCTGATCGGCGGCCCTTTTACCCTGACCGATCATCACGGTAGCAGCGTAAGCGAAGCAGCTTTGAAAGACCATCTTACACTGGTTTATTTCGGTTACACCTCGTGCCCGGATGTGTGCCCCTTCGAGTTGCAGAATATGGGAGCGGCGCTGGATTTGCTGGCAGCGGGAAATCCCGAAAATATCAAGGGCGTGCAGATATTTTTTATCACTGTGGACCCCGCCCGCGATACGGTTGCGGCATTGTCGGATTATACGGCGAATTTTCATGCCCACATGACCGGTCTAACGGGCAGCGCGGAACAGGTCGCCGCCGCCGCCCGCGCCTACAGGGTCTATTACGGCAAAATCGAGGATGCGTCCGGCGAACAGTCCTATGTGATGGACCATTCCAATATCATCTATCTGATGGGACGGGACGGCAAGCTTCTAACGTATTTCGGCTCTGGCGCCACTCCGGAACAGATTGCGGCAAAGCTGCGCGAGTACAAGAAATAAGCCAGATATCAGGCCAGAATGTCGAGCAATTTACCGTTCATTTCATCCTCGGTCCGCAGCAGCATCACGGCGGCCTTATAATCATATTTGATGGAGATGAGATCGGTGATTTCGCGGGCCAGATCGGGTTCCGGCTGCTTTTCGCCCGCCCGCGCCGTTTCGGCCCGGCTGATGCGCACGACCGGCCCCACAGCCGTTGAAATCTGCTCGGGGGTTTGCAGCCGGTAATCCTGGGTATTGGCGTTGGCGATGTTCTCGGCCCTAGCGGCAAATCGCATATCTGCTGCACGAAGCGCGGAAAGGGCGATATTTGATATATTGCTCATAGAGGGAAGATGGCGATCCGGCCCAGCAGAGGCAAGTTTATCCGTCACACTTTGGGGGGAACGGCGCTGCCAGGGCGCCAAATGAAAATCCAGGGGATCCCCAAACATGGTTAATAATAAGTTGCGATATTGTGCAGGCTGCCTTCCTGGGGGCGCAATTTTTATCTGAACATGCGGAGAATCGCGGGTAGCCAGGCGGGGCCGTTTACGTACAGCACACGGCAGGGCGTTTTGGATAACCAATCCTTTATTCCCTGCATGTAAATATGAGGGGCGCCGTGACATCATGTTGTGCTGGATGTTGTGCTGGCGGCTATCGCGTCTCTGGAACCCCCATCATGAGTACTGTCTCTATCCTCCGGTCCAGCCGGGCAGCCAGCCTTCTTGCCGGTCTAATACTGGTTGGCGCCCCTGTCCCGGTGCGTGCAGAGGAAGGCGCAAAGGTGGCAGGCGAGGGGGCGGAAGCAGCAGGCGAAGGGAAAGAAGCCGCAGGAGAGGGGGCCGAAGGCGTGGAAAAAGAGAAGGCGGAGCTTCCCGTGGCCCCTGACTATTTTCCGATGCAGGTGCTGAATATCCCTGTATTGAAAAAAACCGGGTATCGGGAAATCTGATGATCGCCATGGTTCTGGACGTTGCGACAGATGAAACCATGAAGGCGATTGATGAAAGCCGGACCCGGCTGACCGCTGCTTACACGGAAACGCTCAGCATCTGGGCCATAAAGTTTCAAAATCCACGCGCGCCAGCAAACGTGATCGCCATCAAGCACCAGTTGCAGGAAGTCACGGACACAGTGCTGGGCCGCAGTGACGCCACTGTCCTGTTACAGGGCGTGATGCTGAACCGCTAGAACAGCCTGCCGCATGCGACATTACTGGGCGCGGAAAGTAACGGTGAAACGCGCCCCGATAATTTTTCCTTCCGGGTCCTTCCGGTTTGCCGCCGTCAAACTGCCGCCATAAGCCTCGGTAATCTGGCGCGAGATGCTGAGGCCCAGTCCGGAATGACGGCCAAACGCCTCGCCATACGGACGCTCCGTGTAAAAGCGCTCAAATATGGTCTCAAGATTCTCAGCTGGAATGCCTGGCCCTTCATCGTCAATGATGACTTGCACCTCGCGTCCGGCGCGCGTCAGGCTCACATTAATCACGCCACCGGGCGGACTGAAAGACACTGCGTTTTCCAGCAAATTGCGCATCACCTGGCCGATGCGGCCTTCACCTCCCTGCACCACGAAGCTTTCTCCCGGCGAAATATGCAGCCGGATTTCCTGCATATTGTCCCGCGTCTCAATAAAAATCTCTATCAGGGCGCTGAGCAGGCTGGCCAGTTCAACCGGTTCCACCGGCGCGCGTGAAAGCTGCGCGTCCAGCCTGGAGGCCTGCGAAATGTCGCTGATCAGCCGGTCCAGCCTGCGTACGTCTTCCTGTAGAATGCTCATTAATTTGTCGCGGGTTTCCTGATCACGGGCGAGCGGCATGCTTTCTACCGCGCTGCTGATGGAACTTAGCGGATTTTTTATCTCATGCGCCACATCGGCAGCAAAATGTTCGTTTGCATCAATGCGGTCATAAAGCGCCGCCGTCATGTCGGCCAGCACGATCGACAGATCGCCTATTTCATCGTTACGCCTGCTGAAGTCCGGAATACTGGAACGTCCGCCCTTGCGGTTGCGCACATTTTCCGCAGCCTCTGCAAGCCTGCGGATCGGCCGCACGATCGTGCCAGCCATAATCACTGAAATGATGACGCCAATTCCCAGCGCGACGAGAAATACTTCCAGAATGGAGCGCCGTTCGGCGCGCACAATTTCATCAATGTCGCCTGCTTCGGTGGTCAGCATCAAACTGCCCAGAACCATCCGGAAGCGCTGCACCGGCACCGCCACGCTCAGCATGGGTTCGCCCATACTGTTTTCACGCACCGTATTCGCGGGCTGTCCCTGCAGGGACAGCATGACTTCGATGAATTCCGAGCCGCGCGTATCTTCTATTTCGCGGTACATTGGGCGCCGCAAGGCCGACAAACGCTGGCTGAGCTTGAAATAAATCTTCTCGATCTGCTCCGCCAGCCGTTGCAGGGGCGCGGGTTTTGCAAGGGGAAAGCTGCGCACCGGCTCCGGCAATATTCGCTGCCGGCTGTCGACGATCAGCAGACCGTCACCGCGAAACAGCCGGGCGCGGGTTTGAGTTGGCAGGACAAGGCGGTTGAGTATCTGGGCCGCCAGCGCGGGGTTGATGACGTCCACGTCCAGCCCGCGCGCAGAGGTAAAAGCGATGGCGCCAGCAATGATTTCGGCCTGGGTTGTCAGGGAGGCGATGCGGGTTTCAATCAAGCCGCTGCGAAACTGGTTGAGATACAGCGCACCCCCTGTCAGGAAGCCAAGGCCGACGATATTGACAATCAATATCTGCCGCGTCAGGGATGAAAACGGTCTGCGCGGGCGCATTCGGACCGCAGGCACAGCCGCACGCGGCCCGGCTCTGCGGCGCAGGCGGGCTAGCAGATTATCAATAAACGGGATTGCTATCAGCTGCGGGTTCCGGCTTCGTTATAGCGATAGCCTACACCATACAATGTTTCGATGGCTGAGAAGGAATCGTCCACCAGCTTGAATTTCTTGCGCAGCCTTTTGATATGGCTGTCAATGGTGCGGTCATCGACATAGACCTGATCATCGTAGGCCACATCCATCAACTGATCCCGGCTTTTGACATGACCAGGGCGCAAGGCCAGCGCCTGAAGCAGAAGAAACTCGGTCACGGTCAAGGTTACGTCCTCACCATTCCAGGTGCATACATGGCGTTGCGGGTCCAGCACCAGCTTGCCGCGAATCATGGGTTTGGCGCCTTCGCCCCGGTCCTCGCCGCGTCCCGCATTGACATCGGCGCGCCGCAGCACGGCGCGGATGCGTTCGATCAGCAGGCGTTGGGAAAACGGTTTACGTATATAATCATCCGCGCCCATCTTCAGACCCAGAACCTCATCTACCTCGTCATCCTTGGACGTCAGAAAGATCACTGGAAAACTGCCTTTGACTCGCAGACGGCGCAGCAGTTCCATGCCATCCATGCGCGGCATTTTGATATCCAGCACGGCCATATCCGGCGGATTGGCGTCCAGCGCGGTGAGGGCGGTTGCGCCGTCCGTATAGGTGCGGACGTGAAAGCCCTCGGCCTCTAGCGCGATCGTGACGGAAGTAAGAATGTTTTTGTCATCATCAACAAGTGCGATCATTGGCATGGCTGGGGTCCCGTTAGTTGTCACCAGTGTTAAGCTTTGCTGCAACTGAGCCAAATTGTGGCCAAATCTGGATGATTTCATGTGCATAGTCTATATAGGACGTATGCCGCCCAAAACCAGCACAAGCACAAGCCAGCATGGGATACAGGCCCGGGCGCTGATGCGCGGCGCACGCACAGCCGTGCTCAGCACGTTAATGGCGGAAGGCGGCGCGCCCTATGGCAGCCTGGTGCTGAGTGCGACGGCACCTGATGCAACCCCTGTTCTTTTGCTGTCAAAACTGGCGGTGCATACAGCCAACCTGTTACGGGATCCAAGGGCCTCGCTGCTTTATGAGACGCCGGGCGGCCCCGTTGACCCGCTTGGCGGGGCGCGGCTCAGTCTGCTGGGAACCATTTCGCCGTCTGCTCCTGCATTCGCCGCTTCCGACAGGGCCCGGTTTTTGTCCCGGCACCCTTCGGCCGCCGTTTATGCGGATTTCGCTGATTTTGGTTTTTACCGGCTTTTACCCGCGCACGGGAACCTGGTAGCCGGGTTTGGTCAAATTCATTGGCTGGCGGGCGCGGACGTCCTTCTGCCGGAAGACCAGTATGGGGCCATGGCCGGACTGGAGGCAGGCATCGTTGCCCATATGAATGCCGATCACAGGGAAAGCATCGGGCTATACGCCGAACGCCTGCTTGGGCTGGCTCCTGGCGGCTGGGGAATGTCAGGGTGCGACCCAGAAGGGTGCGATCTGGAATGGGCAGGGAGCCTGGCGCGGCTGCCTTTTGCCGCCCCCGTGCATAACGCGGATCAGGCGCGCCACGAACTGGCCCGCCTTGCGGATCTCGCAAGGCAGAAAAACCCTTAAAATGTTAAGGGTTTACGATCAAGAGCAATTCCTTTTTGGACTGAACCAGCTGGTTCAATCTAAAAAGGTAAAATTGCTCTAAATTATTATATAGACCATGTTTTACGGATCAGACGGGATCGCCTTAGGCGATTCCGTCTGATCCGAACATGGTCTAGGCCCGGGGAACTGAAAATTACCACGGTTACCGTGACCGTGATTACTGCCTCATTCATAAATTACGGCATAGAATGAGTCGCCTTGTGTAATCTTTCTTGCAGCGGACCCATCGCCCTATTATTTTGCGCCTAACTTTTCGTTAACCAAATACTGAAAACTAACAGAGCAACCTGGAGGTCACGGTGCGGGCTGCTTAACAGGCCATCCTGCTTCCTTTTTAGCGAATTATCATAAATGCCGTCAGCCGCGGCGCCTAGAACGACTGCGGCGTTAGGGAGAGAATAGTGAAACACTCAGGACGCTATGTCAGCAAATCCGGTTTGGAAAAACAGGGTGTCACCAAGGCCCGGATCGTGCATTGGAATGATTGCGCCGCCACGCTGTATCAGATGGCGGTTGAGCGGAAGGAGGGGCTGGTCGCAGAAGGCGGTCCTCTGGTGGTGAAGACAGGCATTCACACCGGCCGCTCTGCCGGTGACAAGTTCTTTGTGCGCGACGCCACCACTGAAAAAACCGTGTGGTGGGACAACAACAAGCCGGTGACGCCAGCGCATTACGCAGCCTTGCACAAGGACATGCTGGCCTACACGGAGGGCAAGGAATTATGGGTGCAGGACCTCTATGGCGGCGCTGATCCCAGCACGCGCCTGAATGTACGCATCATCACGATGCACGCCTGGCATTCACTGTTCATCCGGCATCTGCTGGTGGAGCCTGAACTGAAACAGCTCGCGGATTTCGTTCCCGGATTCACTATTTTGCATCTGCCGGATTTTCTCGCGGTTCCGTCGCGTCATGGTAGCAACGGTGAAACCATGATCGCCATCAATTTTGCCGAGCGTACGGTGTTGATCGCGGGCACCAGCTATGCGGGCGAGATCAAGAAATCAGTGTTTACCATTCTCAATTATCTGTTGCCCGAACGCGGCATCATGCCGATGCATTGTTCAGCGAATGTTGGGTCGGATGGGCGCTCGGCAATTTTCTTCGGTCTGTCAGGTACTGGCAAGACCACGCTTTCCGCCGACGCAAGCCGTACGCTGATCGGAGATGACGAGCATGGCTGGGCGGATGACGCCGTTTTCAATTTCGAAGGCGGCTGTTACGCCAAGATGATCAATCTGTCGGCGGACGCGGAACCGGAAATCTACGCCACGACCCGGATGTTTGGAACGGTGCTGGAAAATGTGGTGATTGATCCGGTCACCCGCCAGCTTGATCTGGATGACGAGAGCCTTGCCGAAAATTCGCGTGGCGCCTATCCCATCTCTTATATCCCTAATGCCAGCCCGACCGGCGTGGCCAAAGGCAGCCCGAAAAATATCATTATGCTGACCGCCGACGCGTTCGGGATTCTTCCCCCGATCGCCAAACTGACTCCAAGCCAGGCTATGTATCATTTCCTGTCGGGCTATACGGCGCGCGTCGCGGGCACCGAAAAGGGTGTCACAGAACCTTCGGCCACCTTCTCAACCTGTTTCGGCGGCCCGTTTATGCCACGCCATCCGGCCGAATATGGCAATCTTCTGCGCGACAAAATCGCCAAGGAAGAAGTAGAGTGCTGGCTTGTCAATACCGGTTGGACGGGCGGCGCCTATGGCGTCGGCAAACGGATGCCGATTCGGGAAACCCGCGCCCTGCTGGCTGCGGCGCTGGATGGATCGCTTGCCAAAGCTAATATGCGCCTTGATCCCAATTTTGGATTCCAGGTGCCGGTAGCCGTGCCAGGCGTGGACAACGCCATCCTGGATCCGCGCAGCACCTGGAACGACAAGGCCGCTTATGACGCTCAGGCGAAAAGCCTGGTTGCCATGTTCATTAAAAACTTCGAGAAATTCGTGAACCATGTGGGCGAGGATGTGCGCGCCGCGGCGCCCAACGCCGCGTAATTAATGCGCCCGGTTCAGTGAACGGCTGGCCGGACATGGTCCATTTAATAATCAGGAGCAATTTCGCCTTTTATGATTGAACCAACGGTTCCAATCATAAAAGGAATTGCTCCAGGCGTGATGCGCGCAGGATAAAACCGCTTATTAAATGGGGATTTGCCTTTCCATATAAATGTTCATAATATCAATTAAGCTTTACAAAACAATCAATCCCCAGGGAGGTCAGATCAATGCAGTTTGGCGTTCAGATGATATTTCAGAGCTATGGCTATGGTCCCGAAATGACCGACGCCAAGGTTTATGACGAAGAAATTAAACTGGCGATCCTCGCCGATGAAGTGGGCTTCGACCATCTCTGGGTCGTCGAGCATCATTTTGATGATTATTCATTCTGCCCGGACAATATCGTGTTCCTGGCCAATATGGCGGGGCGCACCAAACGCATCGGCCTTGGCACCGGGGCTGTGATCGTGCCCTGGAATGATCCGTTGCGGGTCGCCGAAAAAATGGCGCTGCTGGACATGGTTTCCGGCGGCCGCGCCATTTTTGGCATGGGCCGGGGCCTGTCGCGCATCGAATATGCGCCTTTCCAGATTGACATGGAAACCTCGCGCGAGCGCTTTGACGAAGCCGCGCCGATGATCATGCAGGCGCTGGAAACCGGCTTTATCGAGGGCAACGGCAAATATTACCCGCAACCCCGCACGGAAATCCGCCCGCGTCCGCAAAAAAGTTTCAAGGGCCGCACCTTCTCGGTGACCATGTCGCCAGATTCGGCGGCGGAAGCCGGGCGCCTGGGCGTCCGCCAGAATATGTTCACCCAGGGACCCTGGGAACAGCATAAGGGCATGATCGATTTGCATCACGCCGAATTCGCGAAACATCATTCCGGGCCCGCGCCTATCCCGCAGATCTGTGACTTTGTGATTTGCGACGAAGACGGAAAACGGGCCAAGGACCGGGGCCAGCAATTCGTCACCACCTATCTCGCCAGTTTGATGGGCCATTATGAATTGGCGGGCGATCATTTCAAAACCGCCAAGGGATATGAATCCTATGGCGCCGCGGTCGATATTCTGAAGCAGCTGGGTCTCGATCAGATGGCCGAAGGGTATCTGGAAGCCATGGTCCTGGGTACGCCGGACGAGTGTATTGAAAAAATTCATGCGCGCCGCAAGATTGTCGGCGATTTTGATCTGAACTGCTGCATCCGTTTTGGCGGCATGCCCTTTGAAGTGGCCGACCGGACCATGCGGTTGTTCGGGTCGAAGGTCATGCCGGCCATTCATGCCCATGACAAGAAGAAGGTGCAGGCTGCCGAGTAGTTTCGCAGTCTGATATCATTGCAGGCGCTGCCGGCGATAGGTCCGCAGCGCCTGTTACTTAATCTCCTCGCCGGGATAAAGGCCCCACAGATTGTCGCGGCGTATCCAGCCTTTGCCCTGTTCAAACCGGATGGCGCACCACTCGGCGTTGCACTGGGTGACCCCGCCTATGGCCCCGGCCTCGGCCATCATGACGGGTTTCCCGGGCGCGTCCTTGGGATAGATGGGGACAAGTTCACCGTTTTTGCCGTCCGCGATGACCAGCCCCGTGCGTTTGCCGCTCAGCATGGTTTTGTGCACCCACCCGACGCCGCCGGATTGTTCACGGATACGGCGCCAATACTCGAATTCCTCTATTACTTCCACAGGCAGGTGACGGCGCTGCAGTACCCACGCGATGGGATACTGCCTGCCTGGCCCGGCCCGCAGATTAACATGGGCGGCAGTGAGGCTAACGAAACGCGGAATGGGCAGGCCCGATGCGCCCGTGGAGGCGGCGGAATTTGAAGGTTCCCCTGGCCGGGCCGCTTCTTGCCCGTGGGCCGGATTTAGCAGCAGAATCACCAGCAAAACTACGGCCGTCCGGAATTTGAACGGGGGACAAAAGCCATTCAAGGCCATGCTGAACCGTATTGTTTGAAAAGGTGCAAAACGCATAAGGTTGCTTATTGCCCGCAAGATGACGGATGGTCAATGCGGTAGTTTGTTTCAGGGGCCGAGTTCTGCTAGATAGTCGGGACAAACCATGACCGCGTCACGCGGCGGAGAGCAGGTATCAGGCACATGGCGACCAAGCCCCTAGTGATAGTCACACGCAAACTGCCGGATGCAATTGAGACGCGGATGCGCGAATTGTTTGATGCGCGTCTTAATCTCGACGACAAACCCATGTCACCGGCTGAGCTTGCCGAGGCGTTAAAGACCGCCGATGTTCTGGTGCCGACCCTGACAGACCGGCTGGAGAGCCGCCTGCTCGCGCAGGCAGGGGAAAAACTTAAGCTGATTGCCAATTTTGGCACTGGCGTGGATCACATAGATGTGGAATCGGCGCGCTCACGCGGAATTATCGTCACCAATACGCCGGGCGTCCTGACCGAGGATACGGCGGATATGACCATGGCCCTGATCCTTTCCGTTCCGCGCCGGATCACCGAGGGGCTTGATCTGTTGCGCAGCGGCGACTGGGGCGGCTGGTCGCCGACCGGCCTGCTCGGGCGGCGCATTTACGGAAAGCGGCTCGGCATTATCGGCATGGGGCGCATCGGCCAGGCGGTGGCGCGGCGCGCCCGCGCCTTCGGTCTTCAAATTCATTATCACAACCGGCACAGGGTAAATCCTGGCATCGAAGAAGCCCTGGAGGCGACCTATTGGGAAAGCCTTGATCAGATGCTGGCCCGCATGGACATTATTTCCGTGAACTGCCCGCATACGCCGGCGACGTTTCATCTGCTGGCGGCGCGGCGGCTTCAGCTACTGCAGCCGCATGCCTATATCGTCAATACGGCGCGCGGTGAAATCATCGATGAAAACGCGCTGACCCGCATGCTGACCAGCGGCAAGATCGCAGGCGCGGGCCTCGATGTTTTTGAGCATGAACCGGCGGTTAATCCGAAACTGCTCGGGTTGAAAAATGTCCTTCTGCTACCGCATATGGGGTCGGCCACCATGGAAGGCCGCGTCGACATGGGCGAAAAAGTTATTATCAACATCAAGACTTTCGTCGACGGCCATGCGCCGCCAGACCGGGTGATTCCCAGCATGCTGTGATCAGGAAACAGCGGCCCCGCGCAAAGATGTTTTGCGCGGGGCCGTAATTTCCCGCATCTATAATCAACATAATGGTTGAGTATCAATCATTGTGTTGATATTGTCACCCAATGGCCTTCAAGACTGTTCTGCGGCCTGATACGGGCAATGAAGAAGAAGCGCATGCGGAAGAGATGCTGGACCGCGCCTTCTTTGCGCTATCCGATCCGCTAAGGCGCGCCATTCTGGAACGGCTGCGCGAGCAGCCGCTACCGGTGTCTGAACTTGCGGCGCCCTTCAATATTTCTCTTCAGGCGGTGTCGAAGCATATTCAGGTCCTGGTTCGCGCCGGACTCGTGCAGCAGGAACGCACCGGACGTATCAGCACCTGCCGTCTGGATATTGATCCGATGTTCGCCGCCGCCGTCTGGATCAACCGCTACAGTCATTATTGGCAGGCGCAATTCAACACGCTGGCCATGGCGTTGGTGGATATTGATCAGCGCGGCCCAGTAAAGAAAAAATCTGTCAGGAAAACAAAACGCGGTGGCGCGAAAGGCAGCGCTGGATTAGCTAGCTCACGCATAAAGGAAAGCACATCATGACAAAACATAAAGTGGTTTCAAGAAATGAATGGTTAGAAGCGCGCAAACAGCATCTCGCCAAGGAAAAGGAATTCACCAGATTGCGTGATGAGCTAAGCGAGCAGCGGCGCGAACTGCCATGGGTGCAGGTAGATAAGAATTATGTGTTTGAGG
>SHWM01000082.1 GCA_009693835.1 Alphaproteobacteria bacterium | reverse complement strand
GCAAGCTGCTAGGTTCCGCCCGCGATCCATGGCGCGGCGTGCCGCCCGCCAGTCCCCACCCCATAACCGGCAGCAGCAGCATGAAAATCAACGGCAATGAAATCCGCATCGGCAATGTTATCCAGCACCAGAACGGCCTGTGGGTGGCGGTCAAAACCAGCCATGTCAAACCTGGCAAGGGCGGCGCCTTTGCCCAGGTGGAACTCAAGAACCTGGTCACCGGCACCAAGCTGAATGAACGCTTCCGTTCCTCCGAAACCGTCGAACGGGTGCGGCTGGATCAGAAGGATTATCAGTTTCTATTCGCCGAGGGCGAAACGCTGACCTTCATGGACAAGGAAAATTATGAGCAAATCGAAATTGAAAAAGATTTCATAGGCGAACGCGCGGCGTTCCTGCAGGACGGCATGGAGGTCATGGTCGAAAGTTTTGAAGGCCGGCCGATCGGCGTGAAACTGCCGCAGCATGTGACGCTGGAAATTGCCGAGACCGAGCCCACGGTAAAAGGCCAGACCGCATCGTCCTCGTATAAGCCGGCCATCCTTGGCAACGGGGTGCGCTGCATGGTGCCGCCATTCTGCGGCGTCGGCGACCGGATTATTGTGGATACGGAAGAGGTCACCTATGTGCGGCGCGCCGATTAATAAGGGCAAAGGATCAGACTGAAACCATGGTGCATTCGCCCACGCTCAATGTGATGATCGGCGCAGCCCGCAAGGCGGCGCGCGCGCTGGTGCGTGATTTTGGCGAGGTGGAGCAGCTACAGGTTTCACAAAAAGGCCCGGCGGACTTTGTCACCAATGCCGATCTGAAAGCCGAGAAAACCCTGATCCATGAATTGCTGCATGCGCGGCCGGATTATGGCGTGATTGCCGAGGAAAGCGGCGTCCGGCACGGGTCGGATACGCGGCATCACTGGATTATAGATCCGCTCGACGGCACGCTGAATTTCATGCACGCCATCCCGCATTTCGCCATATCGATCGGGCTGGCGCGGTCGGGCGACGTGGTCGCGGGGCTGGTGTATAATCCGGTGTCGGACGAATGTTTTGTCGCGGAAAGGGGTCAAGGGGCCTATCTGAACAGCCGCCGCATCCGCGTCTCGGGCCGGCGTGATATGACACAGGCCATGCTGGCGACCGGCATTCCCTATCATGCGCGTCCGGGGCATGCGCGTTTTCTGCAGGAAATGGCGGCGCTGATGCCGGAAGTCGCCGGGATACGCCGTCTGGGATCGGCGGCGTTGGACCTGGCCTTTGTGGCGGCCGGAAAATTTGATGGATTCTGGGAAAGCCATCTGAAACCCTGGGACATTGCCGCCGGTATTCTGCTGGTGCGTGAGGCGGGGGGCTTTGTAACGGAAATCAATGGCGGGGACAAAATGCTGGAATCCGGCAGCGTGCTGGCCGCCAATGATCATTTGCATGCGGCCATTGCCAAACTTTTGCCATCTGTCCCTGCATGATAGAGTGGCCATAAGGGTAATAGTAACCAGGGATTCGCCATGCCGGACGTGCAGCGCTTCAAAGTTGAACCGGGCCTGGTTCTGGGTCTGGCCCTGCTGCTGGCGGGTGTAGGTATCCCTCCCGCTCATGCGCAGGAAACCGTTTATATTGGAGGGCCGGAGCATGGGCCGGCGGTGCAGGTGGATATGTCGGCCCTGACCCGTGACCGCGGCATTCCGGTTCGCAGGACCCGCCCCGGCCCCCCTGATATTTTGGCGCTCGATCCCGCCAATGCAAATCCTGCACGCGCCGCCACCAGCATGCGGCTGCCACCGATCCCGTCTTCCGTACCGGCCCGGTCCGCTGAGGATGTTGAACGCACGGCCGCTGTCCCGGCCATGCCCCACGCGGAGACGCCTGCGCGCAACGCGCCGCTGCCGCTAAGGCCTGGATTGACGCCCGCTGCCTCTCCGCCGCCATCTATGGGCTCAGCCCATCTGAACCCTTCCGAGCCTCCGAGGCCTATTTCTCCGGTCAGGCCCGAGGTAACGGCGGCCATTTCGCAGGCAGCAAGGGTTAAACCGCCCCAGCCCGCCAGCACTCCGCTTGCCGTTGCGGCGCTGCCTGCCGGCTTGACGCCCGCCAAACCCGCTTATCCGCCTTCAGACGCTGCAGCCGCCATTCTGTTCGTGCCGGGGGCCATAGAATTGACGCCGGAGGCCGCAGCGCAGCTTGACGCCGTGCTGGCGTCGCTGGCTGAAAAACAGCGTCTGCAACTCAAAGCCCATGCGTCCGGCGGCCAGGACGACGCCGAGGTTCGCCGCATTGCCCTGAAACGCGCGCTTTCCGCACGCTCGCATCTGCTTGCAGCTGGCCTTGAAAGCACACGCATTGATGTGCGCGCGCTGGGGCCAGCCGGGGATGGCGGTCCGGATGACCGCCTGGATGTGATTGTGGTGGCGCGATGAGCGACGTCCGCTATTCGGATGGCGGGCTGGACGGCGCCGCCATGTCCGGGCAACGGCGTTATCTGGTTCGGATGGGGCTTTTTCTGGCGCTGGTCGGCGGCATCCTCGTGCTCCTTCTGGCCACTCTCAGCATTGCCTTTATGGCCAACCCTGCCCTGAACGGCCTGATAATCCTTGTACTGATGATAGGTATTTTTTACAATTTCCGGCAGGTCTTGCGGCTTGGTCCCGAATGCGGGTGGATTGAGCATGTTCGCACTACCCGCATGGGCGGCGCCCATGCGGAAAGAACCGTGCCCGAACATATGACGCCGGTTCTGCTTGCGCCCATGGCGGCAATGCTGGGCGCGCGCGCAGGAAAAATGATGTTGTCCGCGAATACCACCCGCACCCTTCTGGATTCGATATTCTCGCGTTTGGACGAGGCGCGCGATATATCGCGTTACATGGTGGGCCTGCTGATATTTCTTGGACTTCTGGGCACCTTCTGGGGCCTGATCAATACGTTAAGCTCGATCGGCGCGACGATACAGGGCCTCTCGGTGCAGGGCGGTGACATCGCCACCATGTTTGATCAGCTAAAGTCAGGTTTGCAGGCGCCGCTAACCGGCATGGGCACGGCCTTTTCCTCCTCGCTGTTTGGACTTGGCGGCTCCCTCATTCTCGGCTTTCTTGATCTCAATGCCGGGCAGGCGCAAAACTAGTTTTACAATGAACTGGAGGAGTGGCTGTCCAGTTTCACACGCCTTTCCACAGGCGGCGGCCTGTCAGAAGGGGATGCGCCGATGCCGGTCTATGTAACCGCGCTGCTGGAGCAGACCGCGGAAACGGGCGAGCGGCTGCAGGCCATTGTGGCCCGCGGGGAGGATAGCCGCATGGCTTCCAACCAGGCGCTGCTGGGTCTCTCGGGCCAGTTGGCGAGCCTGACCGATCATCTGCAGACGGATCAGGATATGTCGCGGCGCATGCTGGATGGCCAGCGGGAAGTGCGCAGCCTTCTGGAGCAGCTGGTGCAGCAGCGCGGGTTGAGCGAAGCCGGGATTGATCCGGCCAGCCGCCAGCATCTGCGCAATATAGATGTGCATCTGTCGCGCATGATGCAGGAGGCGAATGACGGGCGCGAACGCACGCTTGGTGAACTGCGCTCTGACATCAGGCTGCTGACGCGGACCGTGGCGGCGCTGGCGCAGGAACCGCGCAGGGCGAAGGATTGATGTCCGCGCGTTCCCTGCGTGCGCGCCGGGCCGGTCCGGATATCTGGCCGGGTTTTGTCGATGCGCTCGCCAATCTCCTGCTTGTCGTCAGTTTCGTGCTGTCGGTGTTTATTCTTGCTCAGTTTTACCTGACCCAGGCCCTCTCCGGCCGCGATGACGCGCTGCGTGAACTCAACGCCCGGGCGGCGGAACTGGCGGAACTGCTGGCCATGGAAAAGGCCTCCGGCGAGGAACTGCGCGCCGAGGTGGCGCGTTTGTCATCGACACTACAAAATACAACGAAAGAGCTGGATATAAAAACCCGCGCTACTGCGGATGCAGAACAGACCATCGCGCAGTTGGGCGATCTGGTATTGCAGCGCGAAGGCGCGATTGCCACCGCACAGGGCGCCCTGAACGATATGCGGGGCAGCCTGGATGTAGAGAAACAGGTCTCCACGCAGGCCCAGGCCCAGGTCAAGCTGCTGAATGAACAGATTGCCGCCCTGCGGGACCAGCTGGCGCAGATTGCGGCGGCGCTGGACGCCGCGGAAGCCAGAGACAAGGAAAATCAGGTGGTGATTGCTGATCTGGGGGCGCGGCTCAATCAGGCGCTGGCCGCCAAGGTGGAGGAACTGGCACGGTACCGTTCTGAATTTTTCGGCCGTCTGCGCGAGGTTCTGGCCAACACGCCGGGAGTACGGGTCGAAGGCGACCGGTTTATTTTTCAGTCGGAGGTGCTGTTTGCCTCGGGCTCGGCCGACATTGGCGGGGAGGGGCAGGGAGAGTTACGCAAAATCGCTTCTGTGCTGAATGAGATTGCGCCCAGAATTCCCGCTGAGCTGAGATGGGCGCTGCGTGTGGATGGCCACACCGACACCGTGCCGATCGCAACGGACCGATTCCGCTCGAACTGGGATTTATCCAGTGCGCGGGCTTTGTCGGTCGTGAATTTTCTGATCGCACGCGGTGTGCCGCCCGGCCATCTGGCTGCGGCCGGCTTTGGCCAGTTTCATCCTCTCGATCCCGCGAACACAGACGCGGCGCGCGGCCGCAACCGCCGGATAGAGTTGAAGCTGACGGAGCGTTAGGTTCTACCCCCGTAATTCGCCGCCGGTGGCTTTTTTGACGCCCGCTATGACGCTTTCGGCGACCGCGTCTATTTCCTTTTCGGTCAGGGTTTTTTCACGCGGCTGCAAGGTCACGCTGATGGCCAGAGACTTGCGGCCTGCGCCCACGCGTTCCCCCTCATACAGGTCAAACAGGCTGACATCGGTGACAAGATCAGGCGCGCTTGCGGCTGCCGCGCGCAAGACCTGATCGGCTGTCACACTGCTATTGACCAGAAAGGCAAAATCCCGTGTGACCGGCTGCAGATCCGAACTGTGCAATGTTGCCCGCGCGGTGCTGTTGCGCGGTTTCGGCAGCGGCACGGCGTCCAGTATGATTTCAAACGCCATCACAGGCCCGCGCAGATCGAGTGCATCCAGGATGGCCGGGTGCACCTCGCCAAAACAGGCCAAAACATTTTTGGGCCCTAGCCGGACCACACCGGACCGCCCGGGATGATACCAGCTGGGCGCGTCCGCGGTAATGCGCACCTTGCCGGCAGGCGCGCCCAATTGTTCCAGGACATCAAACACATCCGCCTTCACGTCAAATACGTCCACCGCGCGTTCGGTTTTCGTCCAGTGGCGCGGCGTGGTTTGGGAACAGCGCACGCCGCTTGCGGCTGTGCTCTGATCCTGCGGCGCTTCGCCCGCATATTGCGGCCCCACCTCAAACAGGGCGATGTCAGAAAACCCGCGGCCTGCATTGCGTTTTGCGGCGGCCAGCAGGTTGGGCAGCAGGCTGGGCCGCATGACCGAAAGTTCGGTGGATATCGGATTGGCCAGTGTCAGTTCAGGCGCGCCGCCGCCAAACAGTTTGGCCATCCGTGTACTGAGGAAAGACCAGGTGACCGCTTCCATCATCCCCCGCGCGGCCAGCACCCTCTTGGACCAGCGCACCTGGTTCTGCGGAAGGCTGACGGAGAGGCCCGTGACGGGTTGCAGCCGTGGCAACGGCGTTGCAGGCAATTTGTCGAAGCCGTTGATGCGGGCGATTTCCTCTACCAGGTCGGTTTCTCCATGCACATCCGGCCGCCAGCTTGGAGCGCGCACCTCCATGGGCCGTGTTTCCGCATCGACAGAGAAGCCGAGCGCATCCAGAATGCGCACGCATTCCGCATCGGCGACGTTCATGCCGGTTAGGGCGCGCACCCGTTCCGGGCGGAATTCAATCGGCTCGCGCTCTGCCGGCGGGGCGCCTGCCACCCGCACATTGCTGGCTTCGCCACCGCAAAGGGCGATGATCATCCGGGTCGCCAGCTCCAGCCCGGGCAGCACGAATTGCGGGTCGACGCCACGCTCAAAACGGTAGCGGGCGTCACTGCCAATGCCATGCCGCCGTCCGGTGGCGGCGATGCGCAGCGGGTCAAAATAGGCCGACTCAATAAACACATTCACCGTCGCGTCACCGCAGCCGGTCGCCATGCCGCCAATAACGCCGCCAAGGCCCAGCACGCCATTATCATCGGCGATGACGCAATCCGCCATGTCCACCGCATATTCATTGCCGTCAAGGGCGAGCAGTTTCTCGCCCGGCTTCCCAAGGCGCGCATGAATCTGGCCGCGCAGTTTATCCGCATCATAGACGTGCAGCGGGCGCCCGCGGTCAAACGAGATATAATTGGTAATATCGACAAGCGTGGAAATGGAACGTAACCCGATGGCCTCCAGCCGCTTGCGCAGCCAGTCGGGGCTGGGGCCGTTTTTTACGCCGCGCACCAGTCTTCCTGCAAACATTGGGCAGGCGGGCTTAGCCACGCCCTCAAAATGCAGGCCGATATCCACCGTGCACGGACCGTTACCGGGATTGGCTTCGACGGCGCCCGATTTCAGCATGCCAAGGCCCGCCGCCGCCAGGTCGCGGGCAATGCCATGCACGCCCAGACAGTCGGGCCGATTGGGCGTGATGGACACGTCGATCATCGGGTCATCCAGGCCCATGGCGCTGGACACAGACGCGCCCAGCGGCGTATCGCCGGAGAGTTCGATGATGCCTTCATGATCATCGGAAATGCCAAGCTCGCTTGCCGAGCACATCATGCCGTTGGAATCGACGCCGCGAATTTTACTGGCTTTCAGCATCATTCCGCTGCCCGGGATGGTGGCGCCCGCAGGGGCAAAAACCCCGATCAGCCCGGCGCGCGCATTGGGGGCGCCGCAGACAACCTGAACTTTCTCGCGGCCGGTATCGACGATGCACAAACGCAGACGATCCGCGTTGGGATGCTGTTCAGCAGAAATAATTCTGGCGACGGTAAAGGACTTCAGGGCCGCCGCGCGGTCTTGCACACTTTCGACCTCCAGGCCGATGGCGGTCAGCCGTTCCGCAATTGCGTCTATCCCGGCGCTGGTCTTCAGATGTTCGCGCAACCAGGCCAGTGTGAATTTCATCGGCTCAATCCCCCCGGCAGGCTGGGAATGTCGAGGGCGGCAAACCCGTAATGGCGCAGCCAGCGCAGATCGGCCTCAAAGAAATCGCGCAGATCGGGAATGCCATATTTGAGCATGGCCAGCCGGTCGATGCCCATCCCAAAGGCAAAGCCCTGATATTTATCGGGATCGATGCCGCCATGTTGCAGGACTTTTGGATGCACCATGCCGCAGCCCAGAATTTCCAGCCAGTCTTCGCCTTCGCCAATGCGCAGCTCGCCGCCGCTGCGCCGGCAGCCTATATCCACCTCCGCGCTGGGTTCGGTGAACGGAAAATGGCTCGGGCGGAAGCGCATCCGCACATTGTCCACTTCAAAAAACGCTTTGCAGAACTCCGTCAGACAGCCCTTCAGATGCCCCATATGCGCCGTCTCATCGATGACCAGCCCCTCGACCTGATGAAACATGGGGGTGTGGGTCATGTCGCTGTCACACCTATAGGTGCGGCCCGGCGCAATAATCCGCAGGGGCGGCTTTGTTTTTTCCATGCTGCGGATTTGTACGGGCGAAGTATGGGTGCGCAGCAGCAGCCGTTCGCCATCCGGCTTTTCGTTGAAATAAAAGGTGTCATGCATCTGACGCGCTGGATGCTCGGGCGGAATATTCAGCGCGGTGAAATTATAAAAATCACTTTCAATGTCGGGGCCTTCGGCGACCGAAAATCCCATATCGCCAAAAATGGCGATTACCTCGTCAATGACCTGACTGACCGGATGAATAGCGCCGCGTATCTCCGGCCGGGCAGGCAGGCTGATGTCAATGCGCTCTTGCGCCAGCCGTATATTGAGGGCCTGGGCCTGCAGGGTCTGGGCGCGGGCCGCAATGGCGGCGGTCAACTGGTCTTTGGCCCCATTCAGCGCAGGCCCCATGATCTTGCGCTCCTCCGCGCTCATGGCGCCCAGGCCTTTCATCATCTCGGTCAGGACGCCTTTTTTGCCCAGTACCGAAATGCGCACGGATTCCAGCGCGTTCATGTCGGAGGCGCTGTGTACTGCGTTCAGCATCTCGCGTGCCCGGGCCTCGATATCGGTCATGATCTTTCCTCAAAGCAAAATAAAAGGGAGCCAATAGACCGGCTCCCTTTCCAGATTATCACATTCTTCAGGGGGCCAGTAGGGACCCGGCGGAGTGGCCGTATCAGCCTAGCGCCTTGAGCGCAGTGTCTACCAGGGCTTTGAAGGCCTCAGGCTCCCGGATGGCGAGGTCGGCAAGCACTTTGCGATCCACCTCAACGCCCGCGAGATTGAGGCCGTTGATAAATCGTCCATAGGTCAGACCATGTTCGCGGACGCCGGCATTGATGCGCTGGATCCACAGCGACCGGAACTGGCGTTTGCGCTGCCTGCGGTCGCGATACGCATACAACATCGCCCGTTCCACTGCCTGCACGGCGGCGCGAAACACGTTTTTGCGGCGGCCATAGTAGCCGGCGGCGGCGTCGGTGATCTTTTTGTGGCGGGCGTGCGCAGTAACGCCCCGTTTTACGCGAGCCATGTCAGCACCCCTTAACCGTTAGGCATGAAATATTTTTTGACCCGTTTGGCGTCGGCGTCACACAGCAATGTAGTGCCGCGCAATTTGCGGATCTGGCTGCTGGAACGCTTGATCATGCCGTGCCGTTTACCGGCCTGGGCGCGGCTCACCTTGCCGCTGGCGGTTAAGTGGAAACGCTTTTTGGCGCCACTTTTCGTCTTCATCTTGGGCATTTTCTTCTCACTTTCCAGCGCACTGAAGCGCCTAACCAATTATCGCGTATCAAAGGGCTGTCACGGCATGCCCACCAGGCCGGACTACCCGAAAGAGGGGGTTTTTAACGGAGCTTGGGAAAAAAGACAAGCGGCCTTAGGGGCCACGGCGTCAAAGGCGGCTATTTGATCTTGGTTTCCTTGAAATCCACATGTTTGCGCGCGACCGGGTCATATTTCTTGACGGTCATCTTGTCGGTCATGGTGCGGGAGTTTTTCTTGGTTACATAGAAAAAACCCGTGCCCGCGGTGCTTTCCAGCTTGATTTTGATGGTTGCGGTCTTGGCCATGGCGCGGCGCTCCAGCTAGCATGAATGTAAGAAGTGGAAAGGAGGCGCACCATAACGCCCGGCCTGTTTTTGTCAAGTAATACCCAACAGTGCGGCGAGTTTCGCCTGCACTTCGGCCACCACTTGTTCCGGCGCGGGTCCAATGATGGCAATGTGCCGGGCATTTCTATCCAAGCTTCTGATTTGATCAATCAGAACGGCGCCTGTTACGGGCGCGCCTTCTGGCAACATGACCTTAAAGGGGTAAGGCGTGATATTTGACGTAATCGGGCAAACCACGACTAGCGCCGTCGTTTCATGGTAAATTCGCGGCGATAGAACCAGCGCTGGTCGCCGTCCAGCCTGTTCACGACCGGCCTGGGGATTAAAATCAAGCCATATCAGATCGCCCAGATTGGGCAGGTCATTCACAATAGCTCATCGCCCATCGGCGGAGAGTCGATATAATCGGACTGGTTGGTGGAGGTAATGCCTGCAATAAGGTCTTCCAGCCTGTAATGCGGGCGGGCAGGGCGGATAACCAGGGCTCTGTCCTCTATCAGCAATTCGACTGCTTCACCCTCACGCATCCGCAAACCATCTACGACAGCCTTCGGCAGCCGGATAGCCAGACTATTCCCCCATTTGGATATTAGCGCCTTCATGATCTACATTGTATATCATATGAAGGAAGAAAGCAAGTTAATGCTCCTCGCGCATGCGCTTTTTGCCCCGGAAATAGTAAAATGGCACGGGCAATGCGGCGGCCTGGGCCGAGGGCAGGGTGAGGCGCTTTTGCACCTCGTCCAGCATCAACAGGGTAATTCTCTGTAATTCCAGTTTTTTTGCCTCGGCAATGGGCAGCCAGTGGATTTCCAGCAATTCACCGGACGCGTTAGAGGTATCATGCAGATCGCCATGGATATGTTCTGCCTCCACCATGAAAAAGCGGGCGTCAAAGCGCTTTGGCTGGAACGGCGGGGTGATGGCGCGTCCAATATAATCCATGATGTCCAGCGCGGGCGCCACCCCAAACCCGGAAAACTCGCTCCAGACTTTTGAGCGGGTCGCCATCGGGGTGCTGATTTTGCGGCCAACCAGAAGGCCGGTTTCCTCAAATGTTTCCCGTATGGCCGCCATGCCAAGGCCCCGCGCCTGGATGGCGGTGCCACACCCCTTTAACAGCCGCTGTTCCACCTCGGGGCGTAAATCGGTATGCGGGCGCACGGAAAGATCGCCCCGGTCCACCTTGCCGCCAGGAAATACAAACTTGTTGGGCAGAAAGGTATGTCCGGCGTTGCGCCGGCCCATCAGGACCAGGGGTTGGGACTGATCCCGGCGCACGATAATCAGGGTGGCTGCCTGCTTGGGGCGCACCGCGCGGCCGGTTATCTGTTGCGCCGATCTGGCGGGGGGATGGTAATCCGGACGTTCCTGTTGTGTCATGGTCTGCTTTCTGTTTCCGTAGTAATAGTAATATTGATGCGGCCATTCTAACGGGTTCGGGGAGAGAAGCGATGAAAATTCCGGTGTTGGTCATTCTGACCGGGTTGCTTGGCTTTTCCGTCACCACGGCGGGCGCCGTTCCTGATGAAGCCACAAAGCAACTGGTGGCGCGTGCGGGCGCCCCGATTTTCGCGGGGCTGGGCACGCATCAGCATCCCATCACCACCAAAAACCCGGAGGCGCAGCGCTATTTTAATCAGGGAATGGTGTTGGCTTTCGCTTTCAATCACGCCGAGGCCGTACGGTCCTTCAAGGCGGCGCAGCGTCTGGATGATGATTGCGCGATGTGTTTCTGGGGCGAGGCGCTGGCGACCGGCCCCAACATCAATGTCACCAGCAAGGGCAAGGTGATCATGAGCGAGCTGGAGAGCATCGCCGCCTACGCCGCCCTGCAAAAGGCCATCGAGCGCAAGGACAAGGTCAGTCAGGCCGAACGCGATTATATTGATGCGCTGGCGGCGCGCTACGGCAGTGATCCAAAAGCCGACCGCACGGCCTTTGATCTGGCCTATGCCGAGGCGATGCAGGCGCTGGCGAAGAAGTATCCCGATGACGTGGACGCCAGCGCGATGTCGGCCGAGGCGTTGATGAACACCATGCCCTGGGATTACTGGTCGGATAAGGGCGAACCCAAAGCGGCGACACTGAAGGTGCTGGCGCTGATCGAGGCGGCGCTCGCAAAGGATCCGGACAATCCGCTGGCGATTCATCTGTATATTCACGCTACCGAGGCCTCCAGAACGCCGGAAAAGGCGGAGGCCGGTGCCGACAGGCTGGGTGCGCTGGTGCCGGGGGCCGGGCATCTGGTGCATATGCCGGCGCACACATACTGGCGCGTGGGGCGCTATCATGACGCCGCCGAAGTGAATGTGCAGGCGGCAAAGGTCGATGAAAGCTATATCGCGCAATGCAACGCACAGGGATTTTATCCTGCGCTGTATTACCCGCACAACATTCACTTTCTGTGGTCAGCGTCCAGCATGGAAGGGCGCAGTAAGGTTGCGATCGATTCGGCCAATAAGCTGGCGGAAAAAGTCACGGTCGCGCAAATCAAACAGTTTCCAGTGATTGAGGGGTTTCATACCATCCCGCTGCTGGCGCTCGCACAATTTGCCAAATGGGATGAAATTCTGGCAGCGCCCAAACCGCTTGAGGAGTTCGATTATTCCAATGCCATTTGGCATTACGCACGGGGCATTGCCCTGGCGGCCAAACACCAGCCGGAACTGGCCATGAAAGAACAGGCGGCGCTGGTCAGCCGCAAGCACACCAAATCCATTCAGTTTCTGGATGATAATAGTCAGCCGGCCTCGCAATTGCTCGAAATCGCAGATCAGTTGCTGCTGGGTGAAATTGCCCTGGCAAAGGACGACGCGAACGCCTCGGTTCCCTATTTTGCCGAGGCGGTGGAATTACAGGACAGGCTGCCCTATACGGAGCCGCCCTTCTGGTATTATTCCACGCGCCAGTCACTGGGTTACGCGCTGCTGGCGGCCAAACGCAACGCCGAGGCCGAGGCAGTCTATACCGAAGATCTGCGGCGCTATCCGCAGAATGGCTGGTCGACCTATGGTTTGATGCAAAGCCTTGAGGCGCAGGGCAAGCAGGCGGAAGCCGCGGAGGCGCGTAAAAAACTGTCCACCCTATTGGCGGAGTCAGATATCCAGCTTACAGCGTCGCGGCTGCATTAAACGGGCCGCACGTCGTGCCCTTATGGATTGTCCTGACAATTGTTTCTGCGTTTTTGTTGAATCTGCGCAACACATTACAAAAACAGTTAACCAATGAACTGTCGGCCATCGCCGCCACCTATGTGCGCTTCTCCTTTGGCCTGCCGGTGGCGGGGC
>SHWM01000007.1 GCA_009693835.1 Alphaproteobacteria bacterium | reverse complement strand
CGGGCGATCATGTCCGCAAGCGTGCTGCGGTCGATGCCAGTGGCGCTGACCAGATCGGTCTGGGTTTGCCCTTCATAGGCCGCAACCGCCGTCAGGACGACATATTGACGCGGGGTCAGGCCGCTCGCCCCAACCTCCTGCGTATAAATTCTGGAGGCGCGCTGCTCCGCGCGGCGCAAAAGATGCCCTGGAGAATCCGTCAGTACCGGCTTTATTGCCTGCGGCTTAGCCGCTTTACGCACAGCACTTTTAGCTTTCGCCGGTTTAGCCATTTAGACGCTCAGCCCCCTGATTAAGTTCCCTGCGCCGGCGCCGCGGTTTATAATTGATACGCGTACGCACCGATAACCCTGAATTTAATCCCGCCCGATACCATAATTACATTGGCGCATTGTATGCAACCGAAATAAGCTGGGGCTGGATTTTTTTCGAACTGCTCTAACCCGGATCACGCCACATGAGCACCGCGCCGCCGCGACATCCGGCAACCGCCGGATTTGATTTTTCGCACAAAAAACCTGATGGCGATGAAAAGGAACGTTTGGTCTGCAACGGTTGCGGCTTCGTCAACTACGTCAATCCCAAAATCGTGGTTGGCGCCGTCACCGAATGGGAGGGGAAAATTCTCATGTGCAGGCGGGCGATTGATCCCCGCAAGGGCTACTGGACGCTGCCTGCGGGGTTCATGGAAGAAGGCGAGACCACCGAAGAAGGGGCCATGCGCGAAGCACGCGAGGAAGCCAATGCCGATCTGGAGATATTGTCCCTTCTGGCGGTCTATAATATTCCACGCATTTCCCAGGTGCAACTGATGTACAAGGCGCGGCTGCTGTCCAAAAATGTCAGCGCCGGCCCTGAAAGCCTCGAAGTCACCTTCTTTGACTGGGAGGATATTCCATGGGGCGAAATCGCATTTCCCAGCGTCGTGTGGGCGCTGAACCATTACCGGCAGGTGCGCGATGTGCCGGTGTTTTCGCCATTCGTCAATCCCGAGGGTGAAAACGGAAACTTCCTACCGGCCTCCTAATGCGCTAGTCTGGTGCGTGGTCAATTCTAAACCAGTATAGAAAGGAAGAGCGTAATGGCTAGCAATGAACAGGTCGTCAACGATTTCATCGATGCGTGGGGCCGTTTGAATGTCGATGAACTGATGAAATTTTTTACCGATGACGCCGTATATCACAATATTCCGATGCGTCCAGCGACCGGCAAGGACAGCATCCGCAAGGTCATCAATTCGCTGATGAAGGGGGTGACTGGCATCCGCTTTGAGGTGCATCATCAGGCTGTTTCCGGCAACGTCGTTATGAACGAACGCACCGATTACACGGAGATGGGCGCCAAGAAAATGTCCTTACCGGTTTCCGGCGTTTTTGAAATCGAAAATGGCAAGATCAAGGCCTGGCGCGACTATTTCGACATGGAGACCTTTAGCAAGGCCCTGGCGGGATAATATTTCTCGCCGGAATTCCGTGGACAAACCAACTCCGGGGAGGCATAGATGAAGAATAATGATCAGATCATCAGCGATTTTGCGGCGGCGTGGCAGCGGCTCGACGCAGATGAGTTGGCGGGCTATTTCGCCGAGGACGCCGTCTACCACAATATCCCAATGGAAATCATCACAGGGCGCGAGAACATTCGCAAATTCCTGGCCGAGTTTTTGGCCGGCACCAGCGGGGTCACCTTTGAAATCCGGCATCAGATCAGCTCGGGCAATCTGGTGTTCAATGAAAGGGTCGATCACAGCATCTGGGGCGATAAAAAAGTCGCTCTGCCGGTTGCCGGGGTGTTCGAGCTGGAAAACGGCAAGATCAAGGCCTGGCGGGATTATTTTGACTTGGAAATGTTCAACAAGGCGCTTGCCGGTTAGGCAGGAAGCCGCATACCGCACGGGCCCCGCGCGGCGGCACAAACAGGGAGGACGACATGGCAGATACAGCCGTTTCAAAAAATGAGCAGACCGTGAACGATTTTATTGCCGCGTTTGGCAAGCTGGATATTGAAGGCCTGATGGGCTTCTTCACCGAGGATGCGGTTTATCACAATATGCCCTGGCCGCCCGCTACCGGTAAGGCCGCCATCCGCAAGGTGCTGGAAAGTTTCACCAAGGACATGGGCATGACCAGCGCCAAATTTGAAGTACGCTTCCAGGTGTGCAAGGGCAATATCGTGATGAACGAGCGGGTCGATCATCTCGGCATCAAGGACAAGAAAATCGGCTTGCCGGTATTTGGCGTTTTCGAGGTTGAGAACGGCAAAATCAAGGCCTGGCGTGACTATTTCGACGCCGAGACGTTCAACAAGGAACTGGCCGCCGCCTGAATAATTGGTGGCGCGCACTCCGGTCGGATCAATGCCGATCTGACCGGCTGCGATTTTACAGCCGCACCACTGGATCGCCAATGCGGAGCTGGCCGCCGTTGCGCACGGAAACATAAAGACCGAAATTATGCTTCCAGTCGCGGACGAGTGCGCGCATGATTTGCGGCGCCTTGGGCAGCCCGCCCTGCGTATGCGTTGTCATTGAACAGCGGGGCGCGTGGCTGTCGGCAACCATCTCGGTGTCCCCAACTTTCAGGCGCGCGCCAACCAGCGACTCTGATGACAGCGGCGCGGCCAGATCATCCAGCACGATGTTCGCACGAAAACGCATCACGTCCACGCCCGCATCCGGAAGCGTGTTTTGCAGTTTTTGCAATTCCGAGGCCAGTACGATCGAGATTGCCGAGACATCGAAATAGGTGCCCGGAAAAGTGGCGTTCATCAGCGCTTCGCGCGGCAGTTTCGAGAAGTCCGGCATCGGTTCGTCCGGCAACAGCCCTAGCAATTCCCTGAACGTGGCGTCCATTTTTTCCGGCGGCACCCTGGCACGCGCATAATGCGCCGCATCGCCGGGCGGCCGCACATCATGAAGGGTAAGCTGGCGCCCCACAAAACCGGAAACCCTTGCGTTGCAATCATCTGAATCCGTGTGAAAGCTCTCGCCATCGGGTAAGGACAGGCGCGCGCGGGAAGACGCGTCGCCGGTCAGGGTGGCGGCAATCTGCATCAGCAGCGGGCTGCGCTTGCCGCTGGTGATTTCTCCGCGCGCCTCGTCACGGAACGCCCAGATACGGTCGCCCTTAATGCCATTCAGCCCCACCTCGGCTATCTTCAGCGCCTCGCCCTGCAGCGACTTGACCGGAAACCGGAATAGACCGCTTACGGTTCCCAGAGTGTTTTGCCGCGCCATTTATGGCTTCTCCTTCTGATCATCCGGAGCGTAACTGTGCGCCGCGATGCCGCGATTGTAAAATAGTTCCAGGTGCGCGTTGCTGGCGGGCGATTTTTCAATCAGGCACAGATATCAGCTGCCCTCCCCCGAGAGGAGGGCGGCATCGCTTGTTTTACTTGTTCGCGGCAAACAGATCCAGACAGCGCTGTTTGGCCAGTTTGGCGCAGGCCTCGTTATAGTCAGTGCGCCGGTCGGACTGAAAGCCATGCCCGGCGTCGTAGACATACACCGGAACGGCGGGATGCGCCGCTTCGATCTTGCGCACCAGTGCCAAGGGTATTCCATTATCATGTTCCCCGAAATGCAGGACCGTCGGGCATCTTGGTTTCTCGGAGATATGATCGCCGATCCCGCCGCCATAATAGCCGGCCGCCGCCGCAAGGCCCGCGCACCGGCAAGCCGCCACCCAGGCGATCGTGCCGCCATAGCAATAGCCGGTGACATAGACGGGGCCCGCATTGCGGCCCTTCAGATAATCAATGCCGGCCTGTACATCGCTCATGTTGGCTTCCGTGCTGGTTTTCGCGCGCAGGGCCAGACCTTTCTGAATATCATCGGGCGAATAGGACGCCTGAAAATTCTTTTCCGCGCGGTCGTAAAGTGCAGGTGAAATCACCTCCAGCCCGTCTTTCGCCCAGGCGTCGCACACATCCTTGATGTGATCGGTGACGCCGAAAATTTCCATCACACAGACCAGCCCGCCTTTGCGCGCGCCCTGCGCCTCGACATGATAATATTCGATGGACGCCCCATCGCCGCTTTTCAGCGTGATCATTTTTCCAAGATGCGCCATGCGCCTTCCCTCCCTCTATGATTTTGTTTTACAGGTTACCATGCTCTGCCCGGTAAATTGCAATACCGGTTCGCCGTGCTGACTAAAACCTTCATTCAGGCTGCGGATAATGCCCCATCCCGGGCGTGATTTCATCAGCAGTTTTTCTGACGTGGTGCCCGAAAAGGTAATGATGTCGCCAGGCCGCACCGGATAGGGCCATTTCAGATTAATAAATCCTGGCGATGGGCCATTTTGCGGCCTTGGCCCTGGTTCTTCGGAAGACTTTTCATATTTTACTTCCTGGCCGTTGCGATGTTTCATCATGGCGCGCATCCAGCACGCGACAGTGAACCAGCCGCTGGCGACAAGGCCGCCGAAATGCGACTGCGCCGCCGCTTCCGGATCAATGTGAAAGGGTTGCGGATCATATTTTCTGGCGAAGGCGATCATCTCGGCCTCTTCCATCCGCCAGGGGCCCAGATCAATGCGGTTTCCCAGTTCGATATCTTCCAGCCACTGCGCCACCGGTCAGACCTCCGCGCCCGGATGACGGCGGGCGAACAGCAGGCTGCCCTCAAGGATCATCTTCACCTCGCCATGCTGATTGGTGACGGTGTGGCGCAGCCGGGTCAGGCCCATTTCCGGGCGCGACTGCGACACGCGCCGGTCCAGGCATTCGCGCTTCATGGACAGAATGTCGCCGGGCCGCACCGGCGCGCGCCATTTATTGTCATCCAGCCCCGGCGACCCCATGGCGGCCGATTCCAGCAGATAATGATCGCACATCATGCGCATGCTCATGGCGCAGGTATGCCAGCCGCTGGCGCACAGCCCGCCCATAAAGGTTTTCTTCGCCGCCTCTTCATCGGTATGCATAAGCTGCGGATCATATACGCTGGCGAATTCAATGATCTCTTCCTTCGTGACGTGATAGGCCCCAAATGTCGCCACCTCGCCCGGTATAAAATCTTCCCAGTAATATTTTATTACGCTCATCCGGCAGCTCCTGCTCACTTAGCGCAGCATTCATACGCAGACAGCCGCAGCATGAAATATTATACCCATTATCAAAACATTTTCACTGGTTGTTATGCTGAATGAACCAGGTATCCGGCCCGTTTAGCGCATCACCCTACGGCGCGGAGCTTCTCGGCGCGTTCCAGATCAACGGAAACAAGCTGGCTGACGCCGCGCTCGGCCATGGTAACGCCGAACAGGCGGTCCATGCGCGACATGGTGACGCCATTATGGGTGACCACAAGAAAGCGCGTTTCGGTTTGCCGGGTCATTTCATCCAGCAGATTACAGAACCGCTCGACATTGGCGTCATCGAGCGGCGCGTCCACTTCGTCCAGCACACAGAGCGGCGACGGGTTGGTCAGGAACACCGCAAAAATCAGGGCCATGGCCGTCATGGCCTGCTCGCCGCCGGACAGCAGGCTCATGGATTGCAGGCGCTTGCCGGGGGGGCTGGCCAGAATTTCAAGGCCCGCTTCTAGCGGATCATCGGATTCGACCAGTTCCAGCCGGGCGCTGCCGCCGCCAAACAGATGCACGAACAGGCGCGAGAAATGTTCATTGACCGCGGTAAAGGCCTTGAGCAGCCGTTCGCGCCCCTCGCGGTTCAGGCTGCCGATGGCCTGACGCAACCGCGCAATCGCCGCTTCAAGATCAGCGCGCTCGCGCGTCATGCCATCCAGCCGTTCGCGCAACTCGCGCGATTCTTCCTCGGCGCGCAGATTGACCGCGCCCATATTTTCTCGCTCGCGCCGGAAACGCGTCAGTTCACGCTCGACATGATCTATTTCCGGCAAACGTTCACTATCTTCCAGATTCGCCAGACGCAGGCACTCATCCGGCCCGCATTCCAAACGGTCGCGGATCTGATCGGCCAGATCGACCGCACGCTCCTGCGCGGCGCCCGCCGCAGACTCGGCCCGCACCCGCGCCTCCCGCATTCCAGCCATATGATCCTGCGCGGTCTTGGCCGCCTTGTCACAGGCGGCAAGATGCGCTTCGGCGGCGGCAAGCTGGCCTGCGGCATCCACCCTGAGCCGCGAGGCGTTTGCAATTTCACTCAGCAGGGCCTGCATGCGCTCCTCTATTTGCGATGGCAGGGCCCGCAGGTTTTGCAGTTCTTCCGTCAGCTCCACCTCGCGCGCCGACAGAACCTCCAATTGACGCGCCGCCCCCTGCCGCCGCGCCGCCCAGGCGGCCTGATCGCGCGCGATGATCTCCAGCCGCTGGGCGCGGGCGCCAGCTTCACGCGTAAAGGCTTCATGTGCGCCACGCGCCTGACCCAGAGCCGAACGTCCAAGCTCAACTTCGCTGCGCAGGCTGGCCACCAGCATCCGGGGCTGTTCTTCAGGCTCCAGCGCCTCAAGCGCCAACGTTGTTTCACGCTCCAGACGGCTGGCTTCTTCACACTCATTTTCGATGCGCGCCTGCGCCTCGGACACCGCGGCCAGACGGCTGGTGCGCGCCAGCATTTCCCGTGACGCCCGGGCCTGCGCGTCCAGCGCCTGGGACAAGGCTTCTTCTTTTTGACGGACATAGCGGCGGCAATCCGCTTCTGCGCTACGCGCGGCGGCGGCGGCATGCGTGGCCTGCTCGAACTTTTCCCGCGCGCCCTGCATTACCATATCCGCCTGAAGGCGGCGTTGTGTGACGTCGGCCAGCCGATTGCGCATTTCCAGCCGCTTCGCCGCCGCCGGAGCATTTGCCGCGGCCGTAAAACCATCCCAGCGCCACAGGGCGCCTTCGCGGCTGACAAGGCGCTGGCCGGGTTTTAGGTGGCTGCGCAGAAAAATCCCGCCCGATGCACTGACCACCCCAATCTGGGAAAGCCGCCGGGCCAGCGCGGGCGCCCCCGTCACATAGCGATCGAGCGATTCGACATCGCCCGGCAGCGCGGGCAGCGCCGCGTCACCCGCCAGCAACGCCCAGTGAACAGGTGCAGCATCATTGCTCGGATAATCCAGATCATCACCCAGCGCCGCCCCCAGCGCCGTTTCATAGCCTGGCGTGACATGCAGCGCATCCACCAGGGGCGGCCACAGATCCGAACCCCGGTCATTCAGCAATTCATTCAGGGCTTTCTCTTCCGCCGCCAGCCCGCCGGTTGCCGTGCGGGCGGTGTGAAATACGTCCCGCGCCGCCGCCTCTGTTTGCTGCGCCTCGTCACGGCCTGTTCCGGTGGCGTTTACCGCCTCGCGCGCAGCGGCCACGGATTCGCGGGCCTGCTGCGTCAGCCGTTCAATCTCTTCCATCAAATGCGAGGCCGGCATTTCGGACTGAAGCTGTCCACGTTCCAGCATAATGGCGGACAATTGCTGGGAAAAACGTTCATGGCGCTGCCGGGACTGGTTGGCTTCACGGGTCAGGCTTTCGCGTTGCGCCATAAGATCGGAAAGGCTGCGCGTGGCCGCATCGAGATGCGCTTCCCGCTCCTGCAATGCACTGGATGCCAGCCTGACCTGTTCGCTCAGGGCGCCGTCGCGGCCCTGTTGTTCCGCCTGGGCGGATTCCAGAACCTCACGTTCCTGTTCAAGCTGCTGTGCCGCGCTTTCCGAATCGCCGATATGCTCTGTCTCGCGGGCCTGATCCAGCCGCAACTGTGAAAGGCTGGCCTCGCCTCGCGAGATTTGTTGCGCCACCCGCGCTGCTTCGGATTCAAGACCATCGCGGGCCACCGTCAGGCGGTGCTGCGCCGCAGCCGCTTCGGCCTCCGCCTGACGCAGGGGCGGCACGGCGTTGGCTGCCTGTAATTGAGCGGTTGAAGCGGACGCGGCGTCGCGGGTGGCCTCGCTCACTCTGTCCTGCGCCTGATGCAACAAGTCTTCGGCCTGCGCCACCAGATTGAGCGTTTCCTGCCAGCGCAGATGAAAGAGCAGGGCCTCGCTGCGCCTGATATTTTCCGAAAGGTTGCGGTAGCGCGACGCCTGACGGGCTTGACGTTTCAACGCCGAAATCTGAGTTTCCAGCTGCGCCATGATATCATCAAGGCGGGTCAGATTACTTTCTGCGGCGCGCAGGCGAAGTTCCGCCTCATGCCGCCGCGAATGCAGGCCGCTGATACCTGCCGCCTCTTCGAGAATGGCCCGGCGGTCCTTTGGCCTGGCATTGATCAGCGCCCCGACCCGGCCCTGCCGGACAATCGCCGTTGAACGCGGTCCGCTGGCGGCGTCTGCAAACAGCAGCGACACGTCCCGCGCCCGCACGTCCTGGCCATTGATGCGGTAGATGGACCCGGCATCGCGTTCGATGCGGCGGATAATTTCCAACTGATCCGAATCATTGAAATGCGCAGGCGCGGAGCGCCCGGCATTATCAATCACCAGCGCCACTTCAGCCATATTGCGTGCGGGCCGTCCGGCGCTGCCTGAAAAGATCACATCATCCATCCCGGCGGCGCGCATCTGCCTGGCCGAGCCTTCCCCCATCACCCAGCCAAGGGCTTCGACCAGATTGGACTTGCCGCATCCGTTCGGGCCGACAATTCCGGTAAGGCCGGGTTCTATCCGTAGTTCCACCGGTTCGATGAAACTTTTGAAGCCCGATAAGCGAAGCCGGGTGAACCGCACGTGATATTCCCTATTCAGTTAATGTGACGGCAGGAGACGCTAGGCGCCTGGAATCAGTGGCTCCAGGAGCTTGTCAAAGTCCTCGATATTCATGTCGCCGTCATGGGTTTTACCGTCGATGATAAAGCTGGGCGTCCCCTGAACATTATGCTTCTCCATACCGTCCTGCCGGCTTTGCACCAACTGCTTCATCAAAGTTTCATCCGCCAGACAGGCATCGAATGCGGTCTGGCTCATACCGCCCAGTTTTGCAATACGATTGAGCGCCCCAATGGGATCCTCTGACGCGGCCCAGTCCATTTGTTGCGTAAACAGGATGTCAATGAAGGGGGTGACCTTCGCCCTGCCCCCACAGCGCGCCAGCATCGAGGCGCGCAGGGCCACCCAATCCAGGGGAAACTCCCGGAACGCCAGCTTCACCTTGCCCGTGTCGATATATTTCTCCTTGATCAGCGGAAACACCTTGGTGTGGAAATTGGCGCAATGCGCGCAGGTCATCGAGGCATATTCAATGATCGTTACTGGCGCGTCCGCCTTGCCAATGACGATTTCTCCGGTAAAGGTGCCCGCAGCGGCCGGGACGGCAGTGGTTTCCTGAGTCTGAGTCTCAGCCTGGGCCATGAAATTACCCCCCGGGAAGCCGGCGGCAAACCATCCTGCTAGAGCAAACAGACAACCAGCGCCCACAAAATATCGTGTGATTTTGCCCAAAACAGACCTCCTACTACAACATATGGTGGATTATACGGGCCTTTGAGGCGACTCAACAAGGTTTTTTACGGGCCTGAATTCCATATCCCAGCCGTTCCAGCGAAGCCCGCAATTGCGGGTCGGATACAGGCTCGATTTCCTGCAATACAGCTTTTTTTTCGGCTGGCCGGAGAGGCCGCGGGGTTGCCACGCTTTTGGTGCGGACAGGCGCCGGCCCCTGCAGAATACGCAGGGACTCGACCGCCCGGAACCCGCATAAGCGGTTTATCCGCTCGATCAAAACCGGCTGCATATGTTGCAGCTCGAGCGCGGCGGCACCTTCCACCATAATCCATAATGTGCCACTATCGCCCTTTCCCTGAGCAAAATGCAGCTTTTCCGGATGGCACATATCCGCCAGTCTTTCGCCTGCTATCTGCGGCCAATGCGTCAACAGCTGACCCATCGCAAAGCCGCGCCGCCCAAACGCCGGCCTTGTCACGGCATCGGCCGCTTTCGCCAGCGGACGCAGCCCGGTGCGGCGGACATTAGCGCCGTTGCGTTTTGAGTGATCTGCCATTAGGTCTCTTCAGGGTGAATTCTGCTGCCTGTATAGAGGCAAATTGCGCCCTAATTATGCTGCGCCTGCCGATCATACCTTTGCGCAAGGATTTTTGTGTCAAATTCCGTCGTTGCGATGCTGAATAACCATCTGCTGAAATATTTTGACGCCAGGCTGGTGCGGCGATCGCGTCTTTACGCCAACGGCGCGGCGCTATTTCCACCCGGGACCTGGGTGATGTTTGAATTGCCTGGCGGTCTGAAACTCTGGATAGATCTGGGAGATGTCGGCGTCTCGCTGGAATGTATGGCGGGAAGATATGAAATCGCGGAAACGCGTTTCATCCTGGACAATCTGAAAGAAGGCGACACATTCCTGGATATCGGGGCCAATATTGGCTGGTTTGCCGTACAGGCGGCCGCCAAAACCGGGGCTAAAGGCCGTATTATCGCCATTGAACCGCGCACGCAAACGGGCGCCTATCTGGCCCGTTCGTTACAGGCCAATGGATTTATGGACCGCAGCGAAGTGCATCATTGCGCCGCTGGCGCCCAAGCCGGCCGCGTCAGCATTGTCTGGAATGGGGAGGCGGGCAATCCTGGCGGCACCTGGAGTTTGCCCGACAAACAGATGCTGCAGGAGTTTCGCGAGGACTGTTTTCGCACGGAAGAAGTCCCGGTGCAGACGGTGGACGCCGTCGTCGGCGATCGCAGGGTGGATATGATCAAGATCGATATAGAAGGGGCCGAGGGCCTGGCGCTGAGGGGCGCGATGAAAACCCTGTCGCAATCGCGCCCTGTCATCTTGTCGGAGATGAATTTCCCGCTCCTCCCGAAAATTTCCGGTCTGACGGCGGGTGATTATGTCCGCTGGATGGCACAGCAGCGATATCAGTGCCACTCCCTTACGGCTGAAGGGGGAACCGGCCCCGTATTGGCAGCCGGCAATCTGCCCGGCCATATGACTTTTATTAATGTCATATTCAAGCCAATGGCTGTGTGAATAACCATCGTGCTGAACCCGGCGCACCCTCTATCTGATCAGCTGCTCGGCTGGTATGACCGCAACCGGCGCGCCTTTCCCTGGCGCGCGCTGCCCGGGGAGACACCCAACCCCTACCGGGTATGGCTGAGCGAAATCATGCTGCAGCAGACCGGAACCGCCAGCGTGATTGCCTATTTCAACAAATTCGTGGCCCGATGGCCGGATGTGCACGCACTGGCGGGCGCGGAACTGGACGCCGTGCTGACCCAATGGGCGGGGCTCGGCTATTATGCCCGGGCGCGCAATCTGCACCGCTGCGCCAACATCATCAGCTCACAGATGAATGGTGTTTTCCCCCAGGACAGGGCGGCCCTGCAGAAGCTGCCGGGCATCGGTCCCTATACGGCGGCGGCGATTACCGCCATTGCCTATGATGCGCCTGCGCCTGTACTGGATGGAAATATCGAACGGGTGATGGCGCGCCTGTATGCGGTAAAATCTCCCCTTCGGGAGAGCCGCAGCAAGTTGCGCGAACTTAGCCTGGCGCTGATTGCCTGCGCTCGGCCCGGCGATATGGCGCAGGCCATGATGGATCTTGGCGCAACCCTGTGCAACCCGCGCGCACCCGCATGTGCATCGTGCCCATGGCGGGATGCCTGCCGCGCCCATGCACAGAACATGGCAGAATCATTACCTGCCATGCGACCCCGCCGCGCCAGCCAGTCGCGCGCCGGGGCCGTTTTCTGGCTGCAACGAAATGATGGCGCGGTGCTACTCCGCCGCCGTCCGGAACAAGGCCTGCTGGGCGGCATGATGGAGTTTCCGGGAACCCCATGGCAAGAAGAAATCGGAGGTCTGGAAGCGTGCATGCCAGCGCCCTGCGCATGGCGTGAACTGCCCGGCACGGTGCGGCACGTGTTTACCCATTTCAGGCTTGAACTGAAAGTTTATGTGGGGGAATTTCAAGAAAATACATCCGTAGACGGAGTTTGGGTAAAACCCGGGACTTTCAAGGACTACGCCCTGCCTGCTGTCATGCGCAAGGTGGCGGCCCATGTCCAGCGTTCCACTGAAGAGCCGGAGGCATGATTTTCTTTCTGTCAAGGGCCTTGTGGTATGTGGCGCAGCCAAGCAATCTGCTTTTGATCCTTGCCTGTACGGGCGCGGGACTGTTACGCACGCGGCGGGTCAGACTGGGGAAGGTGCTGCTGGGGTCAGTGCTTGGGCTGTTCTTGCTGATCGCCGTCCTGCCGCTTGGCAACTGGATGCTGTATCCGCTGGAAACCCGCTTTCCGGTGCCCGCTGATCTTGGCAGGGTGGATGGCATTATTGTATTGAGCGGCGCATTCAGTGCCGAAAACAGCGCCTGGCGCGGCGCCCCCGTGCTCAATCAGTATGCGCAGCGCATCACCAAATTCATGGAGCTGGCGCGGCGGTACCCGAATGCAAAACTGGTGTTCAGCGGCGGCGCGGTGTTTCCACTGCCCAATAATGTGACCGAATCCGATATAGGCCGATGGTTCTTTACCGGGCAGGGACTGGATCCGCAACGCATTCTGTTTGAAGATAAATCCCGTAATACGCACGAGAATATCGTGTTCAGCAGACGGCTGGCACAGCCGCAGGCAGGGGAACGCTGGGTGCTGGTCACCTCGGCGGCGCATCTGCCGCGGGCTGTTGGCCTGATGCACAAAAACGGCTGGAAGGCAACGCCCTATCCCGCCGGTTTCGCCGCGATGCCTTTCCCCGACCCCCTGACCGCCCCGGATTTCGGCGACCGGCTGGAGCGGCTGGACAACACCGTCAAGGAGTGGACCGGCCTGACCGCCTATTATCTTCTGGGGCGCACCAGCAGTATTTTCCCAGGCCCTGAATAAACTTTCCTAATGCAGTTCAGCGCGTAATTTTTGGCGTAGCAGATCGACCGGCGCCAGTACGCCATTTACTTCCACATGCCAGAACGTCCAGCCGTTGCAGGCGGGCGCGCCCTGCACCAGCGCGCCGACCTGATGAATGGAGCCTTTGGCGTTTGCGGATATCAGCGTTCCGTCCGCGCGCACCCTGGCGGTGTGCCGTCTGGTGATATCGCTCAAAACCGTGCCGGGCGGCAGCAGACCGCGCTCCACCAGCCATCCGAACGGAATACGGGCCTCCGCGCGCTTGCTGGCGGTAATCTCCATAACTTCCGGCGGCAGGGGCTTTACATTCGCAATACGCGCGATCGCCTTGCTGGCATAGGCATGTTCCCGCTCGATGCCGATAAAGTGTCGCCCCAACCGCTTGGCCACCGCGCCTGTCGTGCCTGTGCCAAAAAACGGATCAAGGATGACGTCACCTTCTTTTGTCGAGGCAAGAATAACCCGGTGCAGCAGCGCTTCCGGTTTTTGTGTTGGATGCGCCTTATCGCCCGCCTCATCTCGCAGGCGTTCATTGCCGCTGCAAATCGGCAGCAGCCAGTCGGAGCGCATCTGCAGCCCCTCATTTAACGCCTTCATCGCGTCATAATTGAAAGTATAATTTGAAATTCCGGGTTCGCGCGCCGCCCAGATCAGCGTTTCATGCGCATTGGTGAATCTGCGCCCCCTGAAGTTGGGCATCGGGTTGGTTTTGCGCCACACAATATCGTTCAATATCCAGAAATCGAGATCCTGCAGGATGGCGCCAGCCCGGAAAATATTATGATAGGAACCAATCAGCCAGAGGGTGCCGGTTTTTTTCAGGACCCGTTTCGCCGCTGTCAGCCATCGCAGGGTAAATTCATCATAGGCGGCAAAACTGGAAAATTTGTCCCAGTTTTCCACAACGCCATCAACGCGGCTGTGGTTGGGGCGCAGCAATTCATTCGTGAGCTGAAGATTATAGGGCGGGTCGGCAAAAATAACGTCTACGGAGCTTGCCGGCAGGCCGTTCATCAGGCTAACGCAGTCGCCGATCAGCACCTTGTCCAGCGGAAGGCCTTCCGTCTGTTTGCCCGTCCGCGGCAACTGCGTAATGACATCAAGCTCCATAATCCTGCTCCCCCTTGCGGAATGGCCGGGAGGACCACCCTCCCTGTGATTCGCGGCCCATCCTGCGAATCACAGGGATTCACGTCAATAGTTTTTTAGAATCAAAGACTTAATGAACCGTCCCTACACAACATATTGTGTACCGGCCTGAAGCTGCGCCTATGATGTGGTGTCGGCCCCAGATGCGAAAGGGCCACCCTGTGCACCCTGGTTCCGTATCCCTGATTGGTTTTCCATCCGTAGCCCGGAAATTCCGTGTCCAGATCATGCATGATTGCGTCGCGGGTCACCTTGGCAATGATGGAGGCGGCAGATATGGAAAGGCTGCGCCCGTCACCGCCGATCAATGTTTCCACCGGGCATGCGATTCGCGGCGCGCGGTTGCCGTCCACAAGCGCCAGAGACGGGACAAGCGGCAGCGCCTGCACCGCCCGCGACATCGCCAGCATGCTGGCATTGAGGATGTTCATGGCGTCTATTTCCTCAACGCTCGCCTGCCCGACCCCAATGCGCGCACACTCCCGTAGCTGCGCAAACAGCGCCTCGCGCCTGCGGGCCGTCAGTTTTTTGGAATCATCAAGCCCTGGGGGAATAGCGCGTGGATCAAGGATCACGGCGGCGGCGACGACAGGGCCGGCCCATGGCCCGCGCCCCGCTTCGTCCACCCCGGCGGCGCTTCCGCCGGGGTGCAGTGTGTAAAATTCCCGCTCGCGGGAAAAGTCCGGCGGCAAGTGCTGGCGTCTATTCCGCCGCCATCTGCATGGCCGGAATTTTATCAAGCGGCAGGTTGAACAGATTGGCCGTGTTTTCCCGCAGTATGGCACGCACCAGTTCCGGCCCCAGCTTGCTGGCGTGTTTGGCCAGCAGGGCCTGCGAATTTGGCCAGGTCGAATCCGTGTGCGGATAGTCATTCGCCCACAGCAACTGTTTATAGTTGAGCTGATCGACATTGCGGAAGGCGGTGTAATCGTCCTGGAACGTCATATAGACGTTGGATTTGATATATTCGCTGGGCAGTTTGCTCAGGCCTTTGATGATGCCATCGTCCGCCGCCGTGTGTACCGCATGATCCATGCGGTACATATAATGCGGCATCCAGCCCGCATCGCCTTCCGCGGTGACCAGTTTCAGTTTCGGATGGCGCTCAAACACGCCGCCCAGCACCATCATGCCCATGATGTCCTGCACCGCGCGGATAATGCCCATGAAGCCGTTCAGCGGATGGCCGCGCTTGCCCTTGAGCGCCTCTTCTACGCCGTCTCCCTTGGATGTGAGGATATGAAAGCATATCGGCAGGTCCAGATCGACCGCGCATTCCCAGAGCGCGTCATATTGCGGCTGGTCATATTCGCCATTGACAGGATTACCCGGCATCATGATGCCGACGAAACCCATTTCCTTGGCGCGGCGGAAGTCCGCGATCGCGGTGTCAACCGACAGAATGGGGGTCATCGCGAGGCCGAACAGGCGGTTGGGCGCGTCCGCGCAGAAGCCCTGCAGCCAGCGATTATAGGCGTTCATCGCCGCATATTTGTATAGCGGGTCCTGATGCGTGCACAGCACCATGCCGACCGAGGCATAGATGATTTCAGCGGCCGTGCCTTCCACATCCATGTCCACCAGCCGCGCCCTGGCGTCGTAACCGCCATTACGGATATCGCCAAACTTGATGTTTTCGGCATGACGTTTACGGTCTGCAACCTTCATCCCCGCCCCATCCAGAAAGCCCATCGGAATGGTTCTTTTCATGTCCCGGATCGCGTAGGCGTCGTTGCCATTGGGCAGCTGGATCACCCGTGGCGCGTCCTCGCGATATTTCGGATCGATGAAGTCCACATAGCAATTTGGCGGTTCGACAATGTGGCTGTCGGCGGAGATGACCCCTTTGAAAAACATGGCGCGCTCCCTGTTATGTTAGCCGCATCACCCGGCCATTAAATCTGTGATCATAATTATAGGCACTTATGCCCTGTTAAATGAAGGGTTATTTCCCCGGCTAGACCATGTTCGGATCAGATGGCGATCCCGTCCGATCCGTAAAACATGGTCTATATGATAACTTAGAGCAATTTTACCTTTTTAGACTGAACCAGCTGGCTCAGTCTAAAAAGGAATTGCTCTAGCGGGCCCGGACAATAAAGACATCCCCTGCAGCGGCGCGCCCAAACCCTGCCCCGCTAGTTCTCGCCTGCATAGGCGTTCATGGCTTTGGCCATTTTGATGTCGCGCGTGGTGACGCCATCCGCCTCATGGGTGGCCAGCGTGACCTCGACACGGTTGTAAACATTGAACCATTCGGGGTGGTGATCGTCCTTTTCGGCCAGCAGCGCGACGCGCGCCATCCACCCGAAAGCGGCGTTGAAATCGGCAAACCTGAACTGCTTGGTGATGGCCTCGCGCCCCTGCACATCCTGCCAGCCCTTCAGCTCCTGCAACGCCTTTTTGCGGGCCTCACTGCTTAATTTTTCGATCATCTGCTTTGCCTTTCCGGTTACTCCAGCCAATCATGCGCCAGCTTTGCAGCCCCGGCAAGATCGGCTAATATAGCGCATGACATATAGCAACTGGTCCGCACACATGCTCGCCCCCAGCCTTGAGGACATAGCCGACATCGGCAGTTCGGCGCTGGCGCGGCTGCCGCAGCAATTTATTGAAAACATATCCGAAATTATCATTCAGGTCGTGGATTTTCTCGATGATGAAACCTGCAGTGAACTGGATGTCGATAGCCCCTACGAAATTCTGGGCCTCTATTCCGGCGTGGATATGACCAGCAGTTCCGTGCTGGATCAGCCGGACGGGCCAGATGTCATTTTTCTGTTCCGCCGCCCGATTCTGGATTGCTGGTCAGAGGGAGACGACAGTCTCGCCGATATCATCACTCACGTGCTGGTGCATGAGATTGGCCACCATTTCGGCCTGTCCGATGAAGCCATGGAAATAATCGAGGATGCGGCGCTGTCACAGACCAATACGCTGAACTAGGCCAGGCCATGTTCGGATCGAATCATCAAGTTCAATCAAACCGGTAAAATTGGCCCTGGAGGATAGCGCGCCTCAATCTGATAGCTGGCGCCGCTCGCTGATCGGTGGCTGGACACCAGCACCAAATTCTCAACCGGGAATACGGGAAGCTGAAAAATATTTTTGGCGGCCATAAAGGCCCCGATCCTGTCGCGTGGTGAATTTCTAAGGCGCACCAGGGTGACATGCGGCACATAACGGCGCTCGGCTGGCGGCGGCAGTCCGGCGCGGGCCAGGGCGGCATTGATGCGGGCATAGAGCGCCTTCAGAGGCTCGACCGGCTCCACCCCCGCATAAAGAAGACGTGGAATCCGTTCTCCGAAGACGCCGATATTACGCAGTTGCAGATCGAACGGCTCAAACGTAACCTCTTGCAGGGACGCATGCACCTGATCGGCGGTGCGCACATCCACATCGCCCATAAACCGCAGGGTCACGTGAAGATTTTCTGGCGTGACCCAGCGCGCGCCCGGAATGCCGCCACCCAGCAGCGCCAGGCATTGCACAATGTCAGAGGGCAGCGTGATGGCCGAAAATAATCTGTACACGCAGCATACCCTATCTGCCCCGCAGCAATGTGATGACCTGCGGCGCTATTCTGTTTACAATCACCTCCACGCCAGCCTCATTCGGGTGCAGCATGTCGGGCTGGTTCAATCCGGGGTCCTGCGCGACGCCATCGAGAAAGAACGGATAGAGGGGAACCTCATATTTTTTAGCGAGCCGGGCATAAATCACGTCAAACGCGCTCACATATTCGGCCCCCAAATTGCGCGGGGCCATCATGCCTGCCATCAGCACGGGCAGTTGGCGCTGTTTCAGGCGCTGCAGCATGGCGTCCAGATTTGCTTCGGCTTTTTCCGGCGGTAGGCCGCGCAGCGCGTCATTTGCGCCCAGTTCCAGAATAACGGCATCTGCATCCTCGCCCACTGCCCAGTCAAGCCGCGCCAGGCCATCCGCCGTCGTATTGCCAGAGACACCCGCGTTCTCGACCCGCACATTAATACCCTGGGCCAGAAGATGCGCCTGCAGCCGGCTTGGAAACGACTGTTCGGGGGCAAGTCCCAGGCCTGCGGTGAGACTGTCCCCCACCACCACCAGCACCGGCTCGTCCTTTGCGGGCGCCGGGTTCCACGCCAGCGTCAGCGCAAGCAGCATCACCGGAAATCGGGCATTGATAAGCGCCCGTACTAGACTATGTTCAGTCATATTCCTTACACCATCGCAGGCGGCATGTAGTGGCGGACCCGGCTATTTCTCTGGAAAATGTGCATCTGTCCCTGCCGAGCAGCGCCGGGGTTGTCGAAATTCTTCGCGGCGTTGATCTTAGCGTGCGCGAAGGCGAAGCGGTAGGCCTGATCGGGCCAAGCGGCTCTGGAAAGTCCACTCTGATGATGGTGATCGCAGGACTGGAGCGTGCGAATTCAGGCATGGTGAACATTGCCGGGCACGATCTTGACCGCATGAGCGAGGACCAGCTGGCCGCCTTCCGGCGTGAGCATACAGGCATCGTGTTTCAGTCCTTTCACCTGATCGCCACCATGACGGCGCAGGAGAACGTCGCTATCCCGCTGGAGTTGGCCGGACGGCGGGACGCCTTTGCGCGGGCGCGGGACGCGCTGGCCTCTGTCGGGCTGGCGCACCGTATTGACCATTATCCCGGTCAGCTATCGGGCGGGGAACAACAGCGCGTGGCGATGGCGCGCGCGGTGGCCGCCCGACCGCGCATTCTGCTGGCGGACGAACCCACAGGAAATCTCGACGGCGCCACCGGGGAACAGATTACACGTTTGATGTTTGCCCTGCAGGCCGAAACCCGGGCCACCTTACTGCTCATCACCCACGACGCCAGTCTTGCGGCGCGTTGCGGGCGGACCGTGCATATGCAGGATGGAAGGATTATTCCCGCTGCCAAAACCGGCGCCCCCCTGCTGGCGGCTGGACGTTAAACTTGACGCTGCCCATATCATTGCGTTTCGCCCTGCGTGAATTGCGGGGCGGACTGGGTGGATTTTACATCTTCCTCGCCTGTCTGGCGTCTGGCGTCGCGGCCATTGCTGCCGCCGGATCGCTGGGGGCCGCGATTGATGCGGGCATGCGCGCCGAAGGACAGGCGATTCTGGGCGGCGACGTGGCGCTGGAGCTGAACTACCGCGACGCCAGCGCCGGTGAACTCGCCTATATGCAGGCTGGCGGAAGCATGTCTTTAAGCCGCGACATGCGCGCCATGGTCAAAAGTCACGCCAACAATGTACGCACCCTGATCGAATTAAAGGCCGTGGATGCGGCCTATCCCCTGTCCGGCCAGATGCGTCTGCGCGAGGGTGTTGATCTGCACGCCGCCCTGGCGCAGCAGAACGGTGTCTGGGGGGTGGTGGTCGAAGCGCCGCTGGCGGAACGGCTGGAGGCGAAAACGGGGACCCTTCTGCGCATCGGTGAAATGAATTACCAGCTTCGCGGCGTCATCCTATCGGAACCTGACCGGGCCTCGGGGGGGCTGAGCCTGGGGCCGCGGGCAATGATCGCCATCACCAGCCTGGACGGTACGCGGCTGGTGCAGCCAGGCAGTCAACAGGTGCGGCATTACCGCATCCGGTTGAGTCCCGGCAAAGATTTGAAACTATGGCAGGAAACCATGAACGCCAGATTCCCGGACGCGGCATGGCGGGTGCGCGACCGGGAAAACAGCGCCCCGGCCACGCAGCAGTTCCTGGACCAGATGGCGACGTTTTTGACACTGACCGGACTGATATCTCTGGTAGTGGGCGGCGTGGGCGCGGGAAATGCCGTGCACGGATTTTTACAACGCAAACGCACGGCCATTGCCATACTTAAATGTCTGGGTGCGGGAGGCGGTCTGATTTTCCGCATCTATCTGACCCAGATTATGATTCTGGCTGTCCTCGGAATTGTCATCGGCCTGTTGATTGGCGGGACAGTGCCGTTGGTGCAGGCAGGCATGCTGGCTGACCTGCTGCCCGTGCCTGCGCATTTCGCAGTGTATCCCCAACCGCTGCTGCACGCCAGCGTATTTGGATTGATCACGGCTATGACCTTCGCCATCTGGCCGCTGGGGCGGGCGCGGGAAATTTCGCCTGCCGCCCTGTTCCGCGATATTGTGGCCCCCGCCCGCCGGTGGCCCCGGCCCAAATATATTGCGGCCACTGCGGTGCTGGTCGCAGCGCTTGCTGGATTGGCCTTTCTGATCGCGGGCGACGCGCGTTTTGCGTTTTGGTCCGTCATCGGGATTGGGGCAAGTTTCACCCTATTACGGGGGTTTGCCGCGGCCATCATGGCGCTGGCGCGGCGCATGCCCCGCCCTTCCCGGCCGGAATTGCGGCTGGCGCTGGCCAATCTGCACCGCCCGGGCAGCGCCGCGCCGGCCGTTTTGTTATCGCTCGGCCTTGGGCTGACCCTGCTGGTGACAATTGCGATGGTCGAGGGAAATTTATCCCGCCAGCTCAATGAGCGGGCGTCAAACGAAGCCCCGGATTTTTTCTTTCTTGATATTCAGTCGACGGACATAGACGGCTTCAGGAAGCTGGCCGGAAAAATAGATGGCGTGACGGATATTGAAAGCATGCCGGCACTCCGGGGCCGCATCAGCCGCATCAGGGATCAGCCGGCGAGAGCAGAGTCCGTGCCGCAGGAAGCGCGCTGGGCCCTGCGCGGCGACCGTGTACTGAGTTTTGCGGCAACCCTGCCGGAAAAAGCCGAACTTGCCGCCGGGCAGTGGTGGCCGCCGGATTATTCCGGGCCGCCCCTGCTGTCGCTCGACGCCACACTCGCTAAGACTTTGGGGCTGGGTGTGGGAGACAGTATGACTGTCAATATCATGGGCCGGGAAATAGAGGCGCGGATTGCGAATTTGCGCCGCATTGACTGGTCCACCATGGGGGTGAATTTCGCCCTGATTTTTTCCCCAGGCCTGATTTCCGCGGCGCCGCATAGTTTTCTGGCAACCGCGCGCACGGCGCAAAGCGCGGAAATGACATTGCATAACAGCGTGACGGATAAATATCCTGGCGTCTCGGTCGTGCGGGTGCGCGAAACGCTGGCGGCGGTCAACGCCCTTCTGAACCATCTCGACATGGCGGTGCGTGCGGCAGGCGGGGTAACCCTGCTCACGGGCGTTCTTGTGCTGGCGGGCGCGCTCGCGGCCGGGCATGGACAGCGCCTGTATGACGCCGTGGTGATGAAAGTGCTGGGCGCCTCGCGCCGTCGCGTGGTGCTGGCCTATGCGGCGGAATATGCGCTGCTCGGTCTGTGCGCCGCGGGCCTTGCCGGCCTGGTGGGCACGATTGCCGGCTATTTGACCGTCACCTATCTGATGCACGCAGACTTTGTATTTTTGCCTGGCGTTCTGGTGATCACCCTAGCAGGGACCCTGTTCCTGACGATCCTGCTCGGGCTGGCCATGACCTGGCGGGTGCTGGGACAAAATGCGGCAGTCGTGTTGCGTGGGAATCTGTCTTGACTTTTCACTATATTTACCCTAAATAAGCTAGATTGTAAGCTAGCTTATTTAGGGTAAATGGCGATTATGCGTGAAATTGGCGCCTTTGAGGCCAAGAACAGACTGGGCACTCTGCTTGACTGGGTTGAGCAGGGTGAGGAAATCCTGATTACCCGGCGCGGCAAGGCGGTGGCGCGGCTGGTACCTGCAGAGCCGGGCATTGATCGCGCAAAGGCGCGGCGGGCAGTTCAGGGCATTATGGAACTAAGGCACGGCCTCACCCTCGGTGGTCTCAGGATTAAGGATTTGATCAATGAAGGCCGGCCGTGACATTTGTGCTGGATAGCTCGGTTAGCCTCAGTTGGTGCTTTGAGGATGAGTTTACGGACGCCACCGACGCGCTGATGGAACGTACTGGTGACTCTGGCGCAATTGTTCCCTCACACTGGCCGCTGGAAGTTCTCAATGGGCTGGCCATGGCAGAGCGCCGTAGGCGGATCGATTCAACCAGACGGCGGGGTCTAATCGAATTCCTGGGTGATCTACCCGTAACGATTGATCCAGAGACAGTGAATCAGGTCTGGACGGTTACATCTCAACTGGCCGCCAAGCATCGCTTGACGGTGTATGACGCGGCCTATCTTGAACTGGCGCAGAGGCTTGGATTACCTCTTGCGACACTCGACCAGGAATTACGGGCGGCGGCTGACGCGATTGGCGTCCCCCTGCTGGGTGCTTGACGCCGTTACGCCTTGTCAAAGGCGATATGCAGATGTTTCAGGCTGCGCAGCGCCATGTTACGCTCATATTCCATTTCGGCACTCGGGTCCACCAGGCGTATATTGCGCATCCGGCGCAACAAGGTAGAGAATGTCAGGCTGATTTCCTTGCGCGCCAGACTGGCCCCCAGGCAGAAATGGGTGCCCTGCCCGAACGCCAAATGGGTCACATCCTCCTTGCGGCAGACATTGAACTGTTCGGGTTGCGTGTATTTGGCTTCATCACGATTGCCGCTGCCGAAGCGCAAATTCACCATGGAATCCTTGGGAATCATAACGCCGCCAACTTCCACGTCACAGGTGGTGCGGCGCATCAGCCCCTGTACCGGGCCATCGAAACGCAGCGACTCCTCAATAAATCCATCCATCAGTGAAGGATCATCACGCAGGGCCTGCATCTGATCGGGATGTTCGATCAGGGTGCGCATGGCCAGCGACATGGAATTGGTGGTCGTCTCATTCCCCGCCGTCAACAGCAGGTGGATGCTGGAAAGGATATCCACATCGCGCATCGGCTGGCCATCTTCCAGTTTCGCCCTGGCCAGATCCGAGATCACATCTTCTGTGGGATTCTTGCGCTTTTCGGGGATGACTTTCAGAAAATAATTCTGCATCTCCACATTCTGTTTGGCCGCCCAGATTTTATCTTCCTCGGTGGCAAAACCGCTGACAAGGGTCGCGAAAGCGTCCGACCAGCGCGCGAAGCTGGACAGATCATCCCGCGTCACGCCCAACTGATCCGCAATCACATACATTGGCAGCGGCACCGTGTATTGACGCACAAAGTCGCAATGGCCGTCATCAATGAACCCGTCAACCAGTTCATCGACGATCTGCTGTACATAGGCTTCCATCTTGTTGACGCGGGTGAGTGAGAACAGCTTATTGAGCGGGCCGCGCATATAGCGGTGTTTGGGCGGATCCGACGTGATCATGGTGTCGACCTGGGCCAGGCCGCCATATTGTGTGGGGCGGTCATATTCCTCACGCGGCACCAGCGAATCACTGGAGAAGGTTTTGGTGTCCTTCAGCGCCCGCGAAATATCGTCATAACGGCTCAGCACGTAGAAACCGCCGGCCCGGTCGAGAAACACCGGCGCCTCTTCCCGCAGCTTCTGATAGGCGTGAAACGGACACCCGATCACATCCATATCCACAAGTGTCAGTCTGTCCACTGGCCTGGCCGCTGCCGCCCGCGCCTTTTCCTCGATTACCGACATATTCTATCCTTCTGCCCGATAGGTGCGGGTTGAATAATATTCATAACTATGTAATATATCAATAAGGATGATCGCGCCACTAAAAATCCCTGCCAGCAGGATAAAACCCTATCAACAGGGCACAGGCCCTTTGCATATATAATGATTATCTGGGTTTAACTTGAAGTTTGGTGTAAGCAGGCCAATATTAGGACCAGCGAAACGATTGAGGGAGAAATGGACTCACATGGCTGATTTCGACAGGAATACGGTAGCCCGCGGCGGCGCAGGGACGCGAGCGCATGCAATCGATCTGGGCCTGCGTGAATATATGCTGCGGGTCTATAATTATATGGCCTCTGGCCTGGCGCTGACCGGCATCATTGCCTATCTGGGATTTCGCACGAATATCTACGCCGCCGTCGCCGGAACGCCTCTGATCTGGGTGCTTCTGCTGGCCCCGCTCGGCGTGGTGTTCTATCTCAGCTCCAGAATCAATTCGATGAGCTTCAGTTCCGCGCAAACCTGGTTCTGGGTCTATGCGGGTCTGGTTGGCCTGTCGCTTTCCGGCATCTTCTATATGTATTCGGGCGTCAGCATCACCCGCGTGTTCTTTATCACCGCCAGCATGTTCGGCGCGGTCAGCCTGTACGGCTATACAACCAAGCGGGACCTGACCGGTTTTGGATCGTTCCTGTTCATGGGGCTGATTGGCATTATCATCGCCTCCGTCGTGAACATCTTCCTGGCGTCCACGGCGATGCAATTCGCCATTTCCGTGATCGGCGTTCTGGTGTTCACTGGGCTGACCGCCTATGACACGCAGAAGATCAAGGAAATCTATCTGGTTGACGACGGCTATGAGGTGGCGGGCAAAAAGTCGATCATGGGCGCGCTGGCGCTGTATCTCGATTTCCTGAACCTCTTTCTAATGATGCTGCGTCTAATGGGCGGCAACCGCGATTAGGGTATGCCCCCCCAACAACAAACCCCGCATCGCAAATGCGGGGTTTTTTATTCCACCAGCCTGAGCAGTTTACGCTCCAGCACCCGCAGCACCTGCGGCAGTTCCCGCCCGCGTTTCAGAATTTGCCCGCCGCTGCCGGTCACCGCGTACTGGCCCTGACGGCCCGCCAGGCCGGGCTGTTTCATAATGCTGTAGGCCGGCATTTCACTGGCGCGGCGGAAAGCGGAAAAAATCGCCCTGTCCTTTAAACCGTCAATCGCATAATCCCGCCACTCACCCGCCTGCACCATGCGGCCATACACATGCAGGATCACGAACAGTTCCTGACGGTCGAAAAAGACCCTCTGGGGGGCCCGCTGCACGCGGGCCAATAATATGGGTATGGTGTCAGTCACCCTCCGATCTTGCCGCTGCATCCGGCCAAAGGCAAGGAAAGCTTCTCTTGCGAGCGCAAAAAATTGCAACAATTAACGGTCCTCTTGCCCTAAACTGCGAGGCGTAAGGTAACGTCATCGCGGCAGTCATCAGGCGAAAATCCAGGCGCCGATTTTGGGAGCAACTTACCATGACCACCACACAGGCTGAAGAAAAGGGGCGTGCCGCGGCCCAAAAACCGCTGGCCGAGACGACGCTGCTGGACCTCGACGTTATTCAGTGCCCGTATCACACCTATAAGAAACTGCGCGAAGAGGCCCCCGTGAACAAGGACCCGGCGACGGGGTTTTTCACTGTCACCCGCTATGCAGACGTACAGAAGGCGCTGCGCGATACGGCGACCTTCTCCAGCCGGGTTGGTAAACTTCTGACGCCAAGCGATGCCCGTCAGTCCTATGGAGACCATGGCGGTTATCCGCCGGTGGACACGCTGTTAACCGTTGATCCGCCCCGGCACAAATTCTACCGGATGCCGCTCAACAAGGTTTTTTCGGGACCGCGCGTCGACCAGATGGAACCCTATATCCAGCAATTGGTGGACGATCTGATCAAGGCATTTATCCAACAGGGTGAGTGCGATTTTGTCTCAAAATTCGCCCGGCCCCTGCCGCTCATCATTATTGCCGATCAGCTTGGTGTGCCGCGCGCCGACATGGGACGTTTCCGGGAATGGTCAGACGCGCTGACACAGGAAATCAATGGCGTCTCCACGCGGGAAATGCGCGAGGCGGCCGCCCTGCACACATTTGAATTCCAGAAATATTTCGCCAGGGTCATAGAGGAAAAGCGCGCCAATCCGACCAACGACATCATTTCCGATCTGGTGCGGGCGCGCATGGAAAATGACGAGCTGATGAGCATTCCCGAACTGCTGTCCATTCTTACGCAATTACTGGCGGCGGGCAACGAAACCACCGCCAACTCGCTGTCCAAGGGACTGCTGCTGCTGCTACAGAACCCCGATCAGATGCAACTGGTGCTGAATGATTTGTCGCTGGTTGAAAACATGACTGAAGAAGTGCTGCGTTTTGATTCGCCAGTGCAGGGGCTGTTTCGCGTCACCACCTGTGACACGACATTGGGCGGAACCCTCATGCCCAAGGGATCGGCCGTGATGCTGCTGTTCGCCAGCGCCAACCGGGACGAAGCGCAGTTCGCTGAAGGCGAAACCTTCGACGTGCGGCGCAAAAACGCCGCGAGTCATGTTTCCTTTGGCCAGGGTACGCATTTCTGTCTGGGGGCGATGCTGGCGCGCAAGGAAATGAACCTGGCGTTCAAAACCATTCTGACGCGGATGAAAAATATCCGGCTGGCGCCAGGCCATGCCGAACCTCATCATGAACCCAGCATGATCCTGCGCGGACTAAGGGAACTGCACATCACCTTTGACAGGGCATAAGTTGGTGTCATCACTTCATATCGGGGAACGATCACTATTTTGCGGGCGCGCGGCAGGTGCCCCGCTTCAACGCTTAAGGGAAACTAGCCATGAACGAAACGGAAGCAGAAGAAAAAGGCCGGAAAGCTGCGCTGAAGCCTCTGGAGCAGACCACTCTGGCGGATAGGGACGTCATCGGATGCCCCTATCACACCTATAAAAAACTGCGTGAGGAAGCGCCCGTCAACAAGGATCCGGTGACCGGGTTTTATACTGTTACCTGCTACGCGGATGTCCAGAAGGCGCTGCGGGACACCGCAACCTTTTCCAGCCGGGTCGGCAAACTGCTGACGCCGCCGGACGCCAGCAGCAAACTGGAAGATCGTGGCGGCTACCCCGCGGTTGACACGCTGCTTACAGCCGATCCCCCCAAGCACAAATTTTACCGCGCCCCGGTCAACAAGGTTTTTTCTGCCGCCCGCGTTGAGCAAATGGCCCCGTACATTCAGCAGATTATCGATGAGCTGCTCGGTGTGCTGATCACGGATGGACAGTGCGAATTCGTGTCACAGTTCGCCACGCTGCTGCCCTTGACCATCATCGCCGATCAGCTGGGCGTGCCGCGCCGCGACATCCCCACTTTCAAGCTATGGTCGGATGCCCATGCCCTGCAGCTCAGCGGTCTCGCAACCCGCGAGCAGCGCCAGGCGGCCTCAAAACTGATCCTGGAATACCAGAAATATTTTGCACGGGTGATAGAGGAAAAACGCGCCGAACCGACAGATGATATTATTTCCGATCTGGTGCGCGCGCCGATGGAGAATGGCGTGACGATGGATACGCCGGAGCTTCTTTCCGTAATTTCTCAATTGCTGGTGGCGGGCAATGAAACCACGGCCAGCACGCTCTCCAAAGGCATCCTGCTTCTGATTGAGCATCCCGGACAGTTGCAACTATTGCAGAATGATCTAACGCTTGTAGAAAATCTCAGCGAGGAAGTTCTGCGTTTCGAGGCGCCGGTGCAGGGCCTGTTCCGCGTCACCACCTGCGATACCAGCCTTGGCGGGGTGTTCATGCCCAAGGGGTCGCCGGTAATGCTGATGTTCGCCAGCGCCAATCGCGATGAGAGGCAATTCGCGGCGGGCGAAACCTTCGATGTGCAGCGCAGGAATGCGGCAACTCACATGTCCTTCGGCCAGGGTACGCATTTTTGCCTTGGCGCTATGCTGGCGCGAAAGGAATTGAATATGGCGTTCAAATCCATTCTGACACGGATGAAAAATATCCGGCTGGCGCCGGGCCACCCCCATCCCGATCATGAACCCAGCATGATCCTGCGCGGGCTGAAGGAACTGCATATTACTTTTGACCCGGCGTAGATGGCGGGCGCGTAAGGGCGCCAGGCGTGGCGATGGCAAATGGAAGACCGGATTGACGGCGATGCGCCCGCAGGCGTTCACATCAAATCCACAAACATGCGGACGCTGGTAAACGCCAGGAACAGGGCAAAGGCCCGGCGCAGCGCCGGGCGGCTGATCGCGTGGGCGATGTGCGCGCCCCAGGGCGCAGCCAGAATGGTTGTGGGCACAATCAGCGCAAAGCCGATCAGATTGACATAGCCGAGCGAAAAGGGCGGCAGGCGCGGTTCGCCCCACCCGTTGGCCATCATCGCCAGGGTCCCCGGCACGGCGATGATCAGGCCGAACCCAGTAGCGGTTCCGACCGCCCGGTGGATCGGAATATTATAGAGATTAAGGATCGGCACCCCCAGCGTGCCTCCGCCAATACCCATCAGTACGCTGATCAATCCAATGAAGGCCCCCATGAGGGCGCGCAGGACGCCGATTGGAAATTGATCGGCGATCCGCCAGTCTTCACGCCCCAAGGCCATGTGAACCGCGACAATCAGCGCGACGGTGGCGAACACCAGCATCAGGACACTGCCTTTTGCGCTGCCCGCGATCCATGAGCCTGCCAATACACCTGCGACGATGGGCAGCGAAAGCTGCCGGAGCAGAATTGTATCGACAGCGCCCCTGGCGCGGTGCGCGCGCATCGAGCGGGTTGATGTGGCGACAATTGTAGCCAGTGACGTGCCGACGGCAAGATGCATGCGCACCGCCTCGTCAATCCCCAGGCCTGAGAATACATGATACAGCACCGGCACGATCACGATGCCGCCGCCGACCCCCAGAAGCCCCGCCAGGATGCCCGCCACCACACCCGTGAGCGCCAGCCCAGCCACCAGCATGGCAAGTTGCAGAATGGAATGACCGGCGAGTATATCCACCCTATCAGGCCGCCAGCCGCGCGATATCGGGGTCAAGGACGCTGGCGAGTGCTTCCCGGATGACCTCCACGCCGGCGCCGGGCCGGTGCGCGTTTTCGCTCAGATGCCGCCGCCAGGCTTTGGCGCCCGGCTGTCCCTGAAACAGGCCAAGAATATGCCGGGTGATGCAATGCAGCGGCACACCATGGGCCACCTCGCGTTCCGCCCATGGCAGCAGACGCTTCACAATTTCCACGCGCGACAGGGGCGGCACGTCACAGCCAAACAGGCGGCCATCGGCCATTGCCAGAAGATAGGGGTTTTGATAGGCCGCACGGCCCAGCATCACCCCATCCATATGGTTCAGGTGCGGTTCCGCCTCCTCCAGCGAACGCAGACCACCATTCAGAACGAAACTTAGCGCCGGAAAGGCCGCCTTCATCCGGTGCGCCAGCGGATAATCCAACGGTGGCACATCGCGGTTCTGTTTCGGGCTCAGCCCTTGCAGCCAGGCCATGCGCGCATGAATGATAAACACCTCGCAGCCTGCATCGCGCAGCGTGGCGATGAAGCGGGGCAGAACTTCCTCCGGTACCTGCTGGTCAACGCCGATGCGGCATTTCACGGTCACCGGCAGATGCGGCACGGCGGCGCGCATGGCGGCGATGCAGCGCGCCACCAGCTCCGGTTCCGCCATCAGGCAGGCGCCGAAGCGGCCGGACTGCACCCGGTCGCTGGGGCACCCCACATTCAGATTGATTTCATCATAGCCAAAATCCGCGCCAATTTTCGCGGCCTCCGCCAGCGCGGCGGGTTCGCTGCCGCCAAGCTGCAACGCCAGGGGATGTTCCGCCGCATCGAAGCCCAGCAGGCGCTTTCTGTCACCAAACAGAACGGCATTGGCCGTCACCATCTCGGTATAGAGCCGGACATGGCGCGACAAAAGGCGCAGGAAGTACCGGTCAAACCGGTCCGTCCAGTCCATCATCGGCGCGACGCATAGGTGGTGTGAATAATTCTGCATATTCGATTTCGTCAATCCTATTGGTTCAATTAGGTACCTATATATCGTAAGTGGAACTGGCCAATCGACAATATTCCATTAATGCGACGGCGCGAGTGGCGGGATATTTCTCTGCATTCATGACTCTGAGAACAGACGCGGGAACAAAATATCCTGCGTCTTTACCGGAAAACGAATCGAAACAGGGCCTTTCGGGGTATCTGAAGCTAACAGCCCTTCATCAAGGACTGCGTTGAGCACACGGCGCGCCGTTCTTTCGGGTAAGCGAGTAATGCGTGAAGCCTGTCCTCTATCAAACTCGCCACGAATGAGCGCTTCTTCCAAAAGTGATAATGTTTCTGGTCTCAGGTTCTCGCTACGCTCAACATAGATCGCGAGCCGACGTGCGAGAGTGTTGATTTCGAACAGGCCGGACATGAATGTCACCTGGTCGAGACAGACCTTGAGAAACCACAAAGTGAAATCCACCAATGCGCCTAACGAAAGATTTCCACGTCCATCCAGATCGCCCTGGCGCGGCATATCGGCGTGATCCAGAAAGCGCTTGTAGTCACCCCGGCTTTCGAGACCACGAGCGAGTCCACGCGAACTCGACCAAAGCCCGTGGGAGCCGATGCCGGCCGCATGCGCCATGGCGTGGCTCATAAGTCGGCTTACACGTCCATTACCATCCGGAAAGGGATGAATGAAATTGAAGCGATGATGTGCCGCTGGAATGGCCAAGATGCGAGCAGCCTTGCCCAATTGGCCGAAATGGTAGCGTTCCGCGAAATATGTCATAAACCTTTCCACCTGATCACTGGCAGGCGGCTGGTGTCGGCCAACAGCGACATCATGCCCGGGCCCCGAACGCCATTCGCCGGGGGAAATTAAGAACGAGCGGCCGTTGCCTCTAATGCGAAGCGTCTCGTCAGTAGCCCCTCGATAGAACTCACGATGAAGCCATCGGATAAAGTCAGGCAACGCCGGTTCGGGTAATCGCCCTCCCGCGTTAAGTCGGTCAACTTCTTGCTGCACCCGAACATGGGCAACGGCCTCAATTAAAAGGCTGGGTCTGCTCGGCGTATCAGCATATTGCCCGGCAAGGGCAGGTTCAATTTGTGATGTTTCAGGAGCATGTTCCCCTCTATCAGGGCCGCCATTCAGAGCCTGCTCAATGTCACGAGGCCTTGTATAATGCCCCTCTATAAGATTGCTGTAATATGCATTCATGATCCGCACCATTTGTGCGAGACTGGCCGCAGTTCGGGGATGCAGCGCTATTTCCAGTTTTGCCGAGGCTGCTGCAATCTCAGCGACAACATCCGAAAGGACTTCGGGCACATCCCCGAGGCGCGTTGGCTCGATCCGATGAAGGGTGTCAATCATGGCAAATTGGCCGATTACTTTCCTATTTAAACACTTGTTTATAAACAATAATATTATATCATAAAAGATGTTTGGCCAATCTTATGGCCGGTCTTATGATAAGTCAATAATCTTGCCTATTGGCCGAGTTTTTGCATCCATGGGATATCCGCAATCCACGCGTAAGGGCTAGACAGAAGAAAAAGCCAAAATAATTCCGTTACCCGCCCAGACGCGGCAGGCGGCGGATGGCGGTGATTTCGCTCCCCGACTGCGCGATCCGCCGCTGCGCGTCAATCAGGGGTTCGCTGACTGCCTGCATATGAAAGGCGTTGGCGTGCAGCAGGGTGGCGGCGTCGCGCATCATGCCGACATGGCCCTTCCAGAAAATCAGATCTCCGCGTTGCAGGGCGTGGATGTCCATAGCCCGCGCCTCCCCCAGCGCCACCTGCTGCCAGGTATCTCGCGGGCAACCCATACCCGCAGCAAGCAGCGCCGTCTGCAAAAGGCCCGAGCAATCAAGGCCCAGGCCATCGCGGCCACCCCAAAGATAGGGCGTTCCCAGAAAGCCTTCCGCCACGCTGACAAAATCCTCGGCAAAGGCGCCCACCTGTGACGTATGCACGGAAAAAATCCAGCCTGCGTCTTCAATCTGGCTGAAGCCATTTTCATAGGCCCGCAACGCCAGCTTGGCGTTCATGCCGAGCCAGTGCAGAACTGGCGACTTCAGGTCCGGGCTCTGATAGACAAAACTACGTTGCACACGAACAATATGTGTCGGCAACGGCCCGATAGGGCCCAGCGTGTCGCGCCGCACATAGCCCGGATATTTATCCAGAACCGCCTCGCCTTTAGCCCAGCCCTCTTTTTCCTCGATAACAGAGAACAATTCGCCAAACAGCATCTGGGTGTCCAGTGGCGCATCATTGGCGGGTTCCCGGCGCAGATCCGCCGAACCCGTGACGACCCGCAATAATAATTTGTCTGCGGAAGAACTCACAGCCTGGCCGCCTGCGACTTAACAATGTCTGCAAACTCGCTCAGAAATACCGATCCCTTGCTCGTGCGCTGCAACAGAACATTGCGGCCATCGGCCTCATCGCGTTTGCGGCGGGTAAAATCCAGACGGCCCATGGTGTCAAGCGCGCGTGTGACCGCGGGCTTCGAAATGTTCAGTCGTGCTGCAAGCCCCCGCACCGTATGCGGCGGCGGCTCGCCATAGATGATCAACAGAATCGCCATCTGCCGGGCGCTCAAATCCGGCCCATCGGCGCGCACGGAATCAACGAGCGTCGTGCGCCACAATTGCAGCGCCTGATTCGTGGTGAATTCGACTGTCATTTATCCCGCTGCTATCCCGCTGCTATCCTGCTGCAAAAAAGCCGGCTCCCGGCCAGATATTATTCCTGATCAGAAACGATCGCGCAACAGGGCATACAGGGCCCGGATCGCCATGGCTTCGCCGCCCGCTTTCTGTCCCGGCCCGGCCTTTGCATTCCAGGCATAGATGTCGAAATGCGCCCAGACCCGCGCGCCCTCCACGAATTTTTGTAAAAACAGAGCCGCCGTGATCGCCCCCGCCATGCCGCCTTCGGTGACATTGTTGACATCCGCGATGCCGCTTTCAAGCCCTCTGGCGTAAGGTTGCCAGAGGGGCAGCCGCCACAGCGGATCGGCCACCCGTTGCGAACAGAGGGAAAGCTGCGCCGCCAGCGCATCATCCGGGGTGAAAAACGGCGGAATTTCTGCTCCCAATGCGGTACGCGCCGCGCCGGTCAGGGTCGCCAGATCAAAAAGATATTCGGGTTGCTCGGACGCCCCCTCGGTCAAGGCGTCAGCGAGGATAAGGCGCCCCTCGGCGTCGGTATTGCCAATCTCCACCGTCAGCCCCTTGCGGCTGTTGAGGATATCACCCGGCCGGAAGGCATTGCCCGCCACGGCGTTTTCCGCCACGGGTATCAGCACCCTGAGGCGCAGCTTCAGGCCCGCGCCCATGATCATATGGGCCAGCCCCAGCACATTGGCCGCACCCCCCATATCCTTTTTCATCAGGCGCATGCCGTCGCTGGGCTTGAGATCCAGCCCCCCGCTGTCAAACACCACCCCCTTGCCGACCAGCGTCACCCTGGGCGCATTCACATCACCCCAGCGCATATCCAGCAGCCGGGGCGGCCGCACGCTGGCCTTTCCAACCGCATGGATCATCGGGTAATTATGGTGCAGCAACGCCTCCCCGGCCAGAATATGCAGCGCCGCGCCGTGACGTTGCGCCAGCGCCGCCGCCGCATCGCTCAATTCCTGCGGTCCCATGTCATTGGCAGGCGTATTGATCAGATCGCGGGCCAGGAACACCCCTTCCGCAATCCGGCTGGCGTCATCGCCGTCCACGCCATCCGGCAGCACCAGTTGCGGCTGCGCGTCGGCTTTAACCGGCTTCTTGTACCGTTCATACCGGTAGGAACCCAGCGCCCAGGCAAGCGCCGCCATCCGGGCCGTATCCTCTGTCATCCTACCTTCGATGGCATAGGTTCCCGGCCCCAAAGCCTCGGGCAGCGCGCGCCATAGTAGCGGATCGCCGCCTTCGCCCAGGCCAAAGGCAGTGGCCGCCAGTTCCCCGTTCGCGGACGGTATTTTCAACACCTGCCCGGCCTGCGCCCGGAACTGGCTGGTGCGCGCCCAGGCGGCGGCAGTCGCCGGCTGCGCCGCCAGCCAGCCCTCCAGACCTGCTGTGTCTACCGGCCAGACGGGGATTGTCCGGGCGTCACGGCCGGATACGAACAGTGGCAACATAAAATTCTCCTTGTCTTGATGTCTGCCAGATTACAGGCGCGGCGCACCCGCGCAAGCCCTGTCCGCAAAACTATTCACACCGTTAATCTTGCACCGCGAAATTTCTATGCTAGGTTCGGTTTTATTAGCCCCCATGCAGCGCGACAGGATGCGGGCATGGTTAATTGCTACAGGGAGGCCCTCATGGCGCTGGCACAGAAACAGGAAGATTATCTCTTTGACGCGGACAGCCATGTTCTGGAGCCGCCCGATATGTGGGATAATTACCTCGAAAGCGCCTTCAAGGACCGCGCCATCCGCATCACAAAGGACGGCGGCGGCATCGAACAGCTCTGGGTCGATGGCGAGATCATCATGCGCAACCGGCTTGCCGCCATAGGCGGCGTTGGCATGGACACCTCCCAATTGCTCAATCCGCTGGGAAAACTGACTTACATGGACAGTGCGCCGCCCGCCAGCATGGACGGAAGGGAACGTATCAAACTGTATGAGGATTGGGGCCTGGGCGGCGGGCTGGTGCTGCCCACCATCGGCATTCTGTGGGACAAGGACGACGCGCCGCTCGCCAATGCCTATTGCCGCGCCTACAATGACTGGGTGTATGATTTTCAGGCGCCCGACCGCAACCGCATGGTCATCGCGGCGCATCTGAATCTGCGTGACATTCCCAATGCGATCAGGGAACTGGACCGCAATCTGGCGCGCGGGTTCAAGGGCGTGTTCCTGCCGCCGGAACGGGTCGATGGCAAGGGCTTCGCGCATCCGCATTTTGATCCGCTGTGGGCGCGCATCGAGGAAGCGGGCGTGCCGCTGCTGCCGCATGTGATCGTGCGCACGCAGCGCCTCGTGACCGGCTTTGCCGGCGACTGGTACAATGCCGGTCAGGTCAACCTGACCTTTTCCTTCGCCATGGGCGGGGCGTCGCAGCTGATGCCAGCCCTGGTCGCCATGGTGCTGGACGGAACCTTCGACAAATTTCCGCGCCTCAAGGTGTGCAGCATCGAGGCGGGCGCCGGCTGGGTGCCCTATGCGATGGACCGCATGGATGAAAAATACAAGCGGTTCAAATGGCAGCACACGCTGAAGCTGGATCTGCCGAGCGATTATTTCCGCCGCAACATCTGGGCCGTCGCCGAGCCGGAAGAGCGCACCATTGCCTCGGTGCTCGACATTCTGGGCGAGGACCGCGTGTTGTGGGGTTCGGACTATCCGCATATCGACAGCGATCTGGAGGCGGTGTCGATGATCCGCCACAGCGTGGCGGGCCTGTCCGAGGTGCGCCGCCAGGCGGTGCTGGGCGGCAACGCCAAGAAACTGTTCGGGATTGCGTAGGGGATAAATACAAAATTGCTGCTTCTGTACGATTCTGATTCACATATAGAGAAGTGCAATTATTGCCCTATTCTCACCCCTCCCCCGGTGGGAAGGGCCGCTGTGGGGGCGACGCATAGACTGAATCTAAAATCATCATGCGCCGCCTTAATCCTATGCTAGGCTTGGCGTCATAGGCCCATCAACACGGGTTGCGGGGCCCGCGGAGTGAATATTTTCCAACCGGGAGGCCGTCATGGCATTAGCACAGAAACAGGAAGATTATCTCTTTGACGCGGACAGCCATGTGATGGAACCGCCCGATCTGTGGGAAAATTATCTCGATTCCAAATTCAAGGATCGCGCCATCCGCATTGTGCCGGATGCAGATGGCATCGAGCAGCTTTGGGTCGATGACGAAATCATCATGCGCAACCGGCTTGCCGCGATCGGCGGGGCAGGCGAGGATACAGCCATACTGTTCGATCCGCGCGGCAAGCTGGGTTATATGCACAGCGCCCCGCCCGCCAGCATGTTCGGGCCGGAACGCATCAAGCTGTTTGACGAATGGGGTGTCAGCGCAGGCCTGATGCTGCCCACCATCGGCATATTGTGGGACAAGGACGACGCGCCGCTCGCCAACGCCTATTGCCGCGCCTATAATGACTGGGTGTATGATTTTCAGGCGGCGGACCGCAACCGCATGATCATCGCGATGCACCTGAACCTGCGCGACATCCCCAACGCCGTCAAGGAACTGGACCGCAATCTGGCGCGCGGGTTCAAGGCCGTATTCCTGCCGCCGGAACGGGTCGATCGCAAGGGTTTCGCGCATCCGCATTTTGATCCGCTCTGGGCGCGCATCGAGGAGGCGGGCGTGCCGCTGCTGCCGCATGTGATTGTGCGCACCCGGCGCATCGTTACCGGCTTTGCCGGCGACTGGTACAATCCGGGTGAACTCAATCTGACCTTTTCCTTCGCCATGGGCGGCGCGTCGCAACTGATGCCCGCCCTGGTCGCCATGGTGCTGGACGGAACCTTCGACAAATTTCCGCGCCTGAAGGTGTGCAGCATCGAGGCGGGCGCCGGGTGGGCCCCTTATGCGATGGACCGCATGGATGAAAAGTACAAACGCTTCAAATGGCAGGCGCCGCTGAAGCTCGATCTGCCGAGCGACTATTTCCGTCGCAACATATGGCTGTGCGCCGAGCCGGAAGAACGCACCATTGCGTCCGTGCTGGATATTGTTGGCGAGGACCGCGTGCTGTGGGGATCGGACTATCCGCATATCGACAGCTATCTGGAATGCGTGCCGCAGGTGCGCCACAGCGTGTCGGGCCTGTCCGAGGCGCGCCAGCAGGCGGTGCTGGGCGGCAACGCCAAAAAACTGTTCGGGTTGCGTTAAAGCAGCCGGACAGAGTTGCGATAGAGCGGGTGTGCGGATGCGGCTTTGACAAAAACCGCGTCCGCACTCACCAGTGTTGCATTCTCTGCCATCGCCACCGCCAGATACAGGCTGTCATACGGAGTCCGATCCAGATCAAAAGCAATGCTTTGTGCAGCCGCCGCATGCAAATACGTAGAAATGGCGCGGATTGGCACGGCTTCAATCGCCGCATAGGCCGCTTTTGCGTCACCGATGGAAAGATTGCCGCGACGCGCCTTGACCCATAGCACATTGGCGCATTCGATAAACAGCAGGTCCGGTGCGGCCAACGCTTCATCAGCAACAAGCGCCCGCGCCGCGTCTGAGCCATCTTCTTCAAGCACCCATTTCAGGGCCACGCTGGCGTCCACGATCAGGGTCACTAAGCCTGCCTACCCGTCACGCGCCCGGTCGCGGCGTAAATCCTCAAGCGAGGAGGGACCCTCTATCCGCCCTATTTTAGCCCGCACCGCATCCAGCCGCGCCAGCGCCGCTTCGCGTGTTAACCCGGCTGCGGCAGCCAGAGCGCGGCGTGCTTCTTCTTCCAAAGATGTCCCGGCCTCCGCCGCTCGCTGGCGAAGCCTGACGATAACCGCCTCGTCAAGATTACGAATGAGTATCTGAGCCATAGATAGCATAATATGCTGATATAGATATCATTGCAATCAGATAAAATGCCGGGTGAAGTTTTACATAAGCGATACTACATATTGTCTAGTTTGGCTGTAAATTATCAAAATCTGCACTTGACTTTTGAACATAACGAGAACAACAGTGATATTTGAGGAATTGGTGAGTCGACGCTCGGGCATTGGCTGAGAAACGATGGTAGAGGAGCCAAAATCATGATCGACATCGAATTCAAATTGAACGGTCGGACCGTCCGACCCGACCAAATGGCGAACGAGATTGAACGTGCGATCTTGACGGAATTTCAGGAAAAAATTGCCAGGAAACTTCGCGGAATTCGCGATCCTGAGACCGGAGCAGCTCCGAAAATCACGCTCAAGGGACTATCACTAAAAAATCTTTCGGTTGAGGTAACTGGTTCTGAAGCTTTGATCAAGGAAGTCGAGCGTCGTCTCAGTTGAGCGGTGTTGGCGCAACAAATGAAAATCCAACAGGAGGTGTTTCATATGGCTAAAAAATCCAACCGCGAAGTCACAAGCAAGAAGGCAGCATCTGCGGCTGCGAAGGTGTTAAGTAACCCCAAGTCGAGTAAAGATGCGAAGTCGGCAGCGGGTTCAGCTCTGACACAGCGTCCGAATAAAAAATAAGCGTGGCTTCGCTTCACGTTAATTACTGTGGTCAAGAGACCAAGCGTTACGGTAGTAAGGACTTCCGGCGGCGGGATTTGGGTTTATTGCACGATGAGTTTACGTTGAATCATCCTGACCACAGCGTCACCCCGCACTAGTTGCGGGGTCCAGGGTAGAAAATTAAGGCCTTCCTTTGTTACTCACTTGCCAAGCCGCAGCCTTCTGGGGACCCCGCTGCGCCAGCTCCCGCGCGGCCAAGCGCTTGTGGAACCCTGAACCCGGCCACCGGAGCGAAACTTCAGCTTCGCCGAGGCGACTAAATCTGGGGTGACAGACGGGGCTTGTAGCATGGACAAACCTAAAATCATCCCGCTCTAATTGAGGGAAATGAAGAGGGCTTGATCTCAGCTCCTGCCTCCCTATATTAATAACTGACTGATCATTTATTAATATAGGGTATCAGCTTTGCCATCTAAGCCTGAAAAATCCGGGAAAGTCGGCCACTCCCCGAAATCCGCTGAGGCCCCACCCCAGCCCCCCCACAAATGGCGGCGCCGCAAGGAGGCGCGGCCGCAGGAAATTCTGGCGGCGGCGCTGGCGGTGTTTGCCGAAAAGGGTTTCAGCGCCGCGCGCATGGAGGACATTGCGGCGCGCGCCGGGGTCAGCAAGGGGGCGATCTATCTGTATTACGACAGCAAGCAGGATGTGTTCCGCGCCCTGGTGCGCGAAGGCATGATCGCCAATCTGCAATCGGCGGGCGGCATGATGGCGCATTATGACGGGCCGAGCGCGGATATGCTGCGCCGCTTTCTTGATATTGCCGTACACGCCATTCTGATGTCGCCGCTGGCCGCCGTGCCGAAAATCATCATTTCGGAAAGCGGCAACTTCCCCGAGATTGCGGAATTTTACCGCCGTGAAGTCATCGATGCGGGGCTGGGATTAATCACCCGGATTATCGAACGCGGCCAGGCGCGCGGGGAGTTTCGCGCGCTCGATGCGGGACATGCCGCCAAATTATGCGTGGCGCCGGTGGTACTGACGGCAATCTGGAAAAGCTGCTTTGACCAGTTCGATGCAACCCCCTTCAACGCGGCTGCATTTATCACCCAGCATCTGGATATATTTCTGGCCGGAATTTCTTCTCCCGCGGAAAAGGAAATTGCATGAAGGCGCGACATATAGTCTGTACCCTGATATTGTCAGTGGTGCTTTCGGGATGCGGCGCACCCTCCGGACAGACTTGGCTGGGCTATGTGGAAGGCGAATATGTACTGCTCGCCGCCCCCGGCAGCGGCTGGCTGATCGAGGTGAATGTGGAAAATGGCCAGAAGGTTATCGAGGGCGATCTGCTATTTGTCCTGGAATCGGCGCAGGAGCAGGCAGCAAAGGACGCCGCCGCCGCCCGCCTGGCTGAAGCCAACGCCCGGCTGGAAAATCTGACCAAGGGCAGGCGCGCCGAGGAACTGTCGGTGTTTGACCCGCAGATTGGCGCGGCCGAGGCCAATCTGCGCTATGCCTCGGCCGAATATGCGCGACAGCAGCAGCTGGCGAAAACCGACGCCAGCGCGCGCCGCAATCTTGAGGCGGCCCGCGCCGCCCAGCGCACCGCTGCGGCAAAGCTGGAAGAATTGCGCCTGTCGCGCAATGTGGCGCTGCTGCCCGCGCGGGATGACGAAATCGCCGCCGCCACGGCGCTTGCGGAAGCCGGCCGCGCACAGCTGGCCGAGGCGGATTGGCGGCTCGACCAGCGCCGTATCAAGGCCCGCGTCAGTGGCACGGTCGAAGACACCATGCGCCGGGCCGGGGAATTTGTGCCGGCGGGCGGGGCGGTGGTTTCGCTGTTGCCGCCGCAAAATGTGAAATTGCGTTTCTTTGTCCCTGAAACCCGGCTGGCGGAATTGGGCCTTGGGAAATCGGTATCCGCCGCCTGCGATTCCTGCCCCGCCGAATTGACCGCCAAAATCAGTTTCATATCCAGCCAGGCCGAATTCACGCCTCCGGTCATTTACAGCAGGGAAAACCGGAGAAAACTGGTGTACCTGATTGAAGCCAAACCATCCGTACCGGGAACCTATCTGCGCCCCGGCCTGCCGGTTGACATCAGGATCGCGCCATGACCGCCCTGGCGATCGATGCGCGCGGCCTGTGCAAATCATTCGCGGGGCGCGTGGCGGTCAGCAATGCCGCCATCCAGATGCCCAGGGGCGAGGTCTGGGGCTTCCTTGGCCCCAATGGCAGCGGCAAGACCACCACCGTCCGCATGCTGTGCGGCCTGCTGAAACCCGACGCCGGCGAGGGCGCCTGCCTGGGCCACGACATCCTTACGCAAACCGACGCCATCAAACGCGAAACCGGTTACATGACCCAGAAATTCAGTTTCTGGGAGGATCTCAGCATCCGCGAAAATCTGGATTTTGTGGCCCGCCTGTATGACATGGACAACCGCAGGGCGCGGGTCGGCAAGGCCATCGAAAATCTTGGCCTCGGGCACCGCCAGCATCAGCTTGCGGGCATGCTGTCGGGCGGCTGCAAGCAGCGCATGGCGCTGGCCGCCTGTATTCTGCACGATCCTAAATTATTGCTGCTGGATGAACCGACGGCTGGCGTTGACCCGCAGGCGAGACGTGAATTCTGGGAGGAAATTCACCGGCTCAGCGAACAGGGGCTGACGGTTCTGGTGGCCACCCATTATATGGATGAGGCCGAGCGGTGCGACCGCATAGTTTATATTGCGCATGGAAAGATGATTGCGCGCGGCACGGTGGGCGAAGTCATAGCCGCCTCGCACCTGGTGACCCGGATTGCTGAGGGTGAAGGCGCGCGTCATCTGGCGGCGGAGATCGGCGGCAAACCCGGCGTCGAACATGCGGCGTTTTTTGGCGCGGCTCTGCATATCAGCGGCCAGGACGGCGGGGCGCTGGATGCGGCGCTGGCCCCTATCGCGGGCAACCCGGCCTGCGGTGGAGCGAGGCGGAACCGAGCCTTGAGGATGTATTCATCGATCTGATGCGGCGCGAGGGGGCGGATGAACGATGAGAGGATTTTCATCCGTGCGCATGATCGCGGTGATGCTGAAGGAATTCGTCCAGATGCGCCGCGACCGGCTGACCTTTGGCATGATCATCGGCATACCGGTGCTGCAATTATTGTTGTTCGGCTTCGCCATCAATAATGATCCCAAGGGCCTGCCAACCGCCGTGCAGGTGCGTGATGAAAGCGTCTATGTGCGCTCGCTCCTCAAGGCCATCGAGAATACCGGATATTTTGTCTTTACAGCGCAGGTGCACAGCGAACGTGAAGCCGCTCTGCTGCTTGATCAGGGGCGGGTATCATTTGTAATTACAGTGCCAGAGGACTTTTCGCGCCGCCTGATGCGCGGCGAGCGGCCACAGGTGCTGGTCGAAGCCGACGCCAGCGATCCTTCGGCCTCTGTAAACGCCATTGCCGCCCTGTCGCGGCTGGAGATGACGGCGCTCAGCCATGATTTGAAGGGCGCACTGGCGCCTGCATCGCCATCCGGGGCGCCCATCGAATTGCGCATCCAGCGGCGCTACAACCCCGAAGGGATCAGCGCCTACAATATTGTGCCGGATCTGCTGGGCGTGATCTTGACCATGACCATGATTCTGATCACCGGGCTTTCGGTCACGCGCGAAACCGAACGCGGCACCATGGAAAATCTGCTCGCCATGCCGCTCACGCCCGCCGAAGTGATGCTGGGCAAGATCGTGCCCTATGTGCTGATCGGATATATTCAGGTCGCTTTCACACTGCTAGGGGCCCGGTTTGTTTTCCACGTGCCCATGCTGGGGTCCATGTGGCTGCTGGCTCTGGCTCTGGCATTGTTCATTGCCGCCAATCTGTCGGTCGGATTTACCTTCTCGACACTGGCGCGTAACCAGTTGCAGGCCATGCAAATGACGTTTTTCTTTTTCCTGCCTTCGATATTGCTATCGGGCTTCATGTTTCCATTTCGCGGCATGCCCGGCTGGGCGCAAAGCATTGGCGAGATATTGCCCCTGACGCATTTTCTGCGCGCCGTGCGGGGCATTTTGCTGAAGGGCAACGGATGGGTGGAAGTCTGGCCGCATCTTTGGCCGCTGCTGATATTCCTGACCCTCGTCAGCACGCTGGCGCTATCACGCTATCGCCGCACACTGGATTAAGGGCGCAATACGCCTTGACAAGCCATCGCGGGCAAGGTCCCATACGGTGAGTCAAAAGGCCGAGCATACAGTGCTGTAAGCAGGTGATCCGCCCTTTGTATCCGGCCTGCGCCCGGAATAATAAGTCGACGGGAGGATTAGACAGTATGGTTGATACGCGCTTTGACATGGTCATTCGCAACGGCACCGTGGTGGATGGCACCCGCATGCCGCGCTTCAGGGCGGATATTGCCATCAAGGACGGAAAGATTGCCGAGATTGGCCGGGTGACGGGCAAGGGTAAAAAGGAAATCGACGCCACCAACCTGATTGTCGCCCCCGGCGCAATTGATGTCCACACGCATTACGACGCGCAGCTTCAGTGGGACCCCTATGCCAGCCAGTCCTGCTGGCACGGCATCACCTCGATCGTGATCGCCGCCTGCGGTTTCGGCTTTGCCCCCTGTCATCCGCATGACCGTGAACGCGCTATGCAGCGCATGACCCGTGTGGAGGCCATACCCTATTCAGCCATGAAAGAGGGCATGCGGTGGGACTGGGTAACGCAGGCCGAATATCTGAACTCCATGAAAAACGCCGGGCTCGGGGTGAATGTCGCAAGCTACATTCCGCAGTCGCCTGTTCGCGGCTATGTTCTGGGTACGGAAGACAGCACCCGCGAACATGTGACGCCGGCCGAGCTGGAAGCGATGAAGGAGCTTGTGCGCGATGGATACCGGGCCGGGGCGATGGGGCTTTCAACCGATCTCAACCTGGTGGACCGGGATTTTGACGGATCGATCCTGCCCAGCCTGGTGGCGCCGATGGAGGAAACCGAGGCGCTGATTGCCGTGGCGCGGGAATTTAATGTCGGCTCCATCGAAGTAACGCCAAAGCAGTTGAAGATCGGCCCGAACGAAGCGGAAATGCTGGAACGCTGGGCCAATATTTCCGGGCGGCCGATCTATTACAATGCCCTGGTTCAGGAAGGCCACCGCCCGAAAGCCTATCGCGAGGCGCTGGCGCTGCTTGAAGACATGAACAAACGAGTTCAGATAACCGGGCTGGGACTGACCCATGAACTGGAATCCATGTTCAACTTGGTTGACTATAATCTGTTCGACGAAATGAAAGCCTGGAACAAGGCGCTGGCCTGCCCGCTGGAACAGCGCATCGCCAATCTGGCCAATCCGGAGGTACGCAAAACCTTGCAGCATGATCTGGATACCCATGTCGAACGCATCTGGTCCGGCAATTGGGCGCGCCTGTTGGTGATGGAATCGAAGGATCCAAAACTGGTGGGCAAATATGTCTCGCAGATTGCCGCCGAACGCGGGCAGGACCCGCTTGACGTGTTCTGCGACATCAATGTGGCGGAACGTCTGGAAACCAACTTCCTTATCGAAGACTTCGCCAACATGGATGAAGCCGCCAATCAGGAAATGCTGCTGCATCCGTATGTGATCCCGGGCCTGTCGGACGGCGGCGCGCATACACAGTTCCTTAGCCTGGGCAAATATCCCACCATTCTGCTGGCCAAATGGGTGCGCGACAAAAAAGTGATGTCGCTGGAAGAGGCGCATTGGCGGCTCTCGCACATGTCCGCAGCCAGCATCGGGATGACCGGGCGCGGGATGCTGCTGCCAGGCATGCCCGCCGACATCATGGTGTATGACCTCGACAGGCTGGCGGTGACGCCGGAGAAGCCGGTTTACGAGGGCATTATCGGCGGCGGCCGCCGTCTGGTGCAGCGGGCCACCGGCTATCGCGCGATCCTGGTCAATGGCGTCGCGACGTTTGAGAATGGCGAATGCACCAATGCGCGGCCGGGTGACATCTGGCGCACCAGCATCGGCGAAAAATATAATGAGGCGCTGAAAAAAGCCGCCGAATAACGCGAACGGAATATCAGGACGCTGCTCTCAGATGCGGGCAGCTTCTTTTTTGGCCTCACATCATTGCGCCGGCTCTTTCTGTTCGACAGCCGGTCTGGTCAATGACGCAAAGGGCATCCACAACATCCAGCCCAATGTGCCATATTTCGCGTCCTGATATTCAGACAAGCCCAGTTGCATCCCTTCATGCCCCATGTGCGGCTGCGCGACATAGGTGCCGAACAGCCGGTCCCACCAGGGAACAACAACACCATAATTGCTGTCTCTTTCGCTTGGACCGATGGAATGATGCACCCGGTGCATATCTGGCGTGATGAAAAACAGACGGATGGCACGATCCATGCGCTCCGGGAGCGGAAAATTAGAATGCGTGAAGAAACCGGAAAAGTTTGCGATGAGTGTATTTATCAGGACGGCATATGCGGGAATACCAAGAAAAAGAATGGTCAAAAAAATAACCAAATTGGATACCGGCATTTCAAACGGATGAAAGCGGAGCGAGGTCGAGATATCGATATCCGTATCTGAATGATGCGTTCTGTGAAAAAGCCATAGCACCGGCACGCGATGCAGCAGGATATGACGTAAGTAATCTACAAAATCGGGCAGTAACAGACTGACAGGAATTACCAGCCATACCGGGGCAGCCATGGCGTTAAACAGGCCCCATCCATTCCGTTCGCAGATAACCGCCAATTCGATCCCGGCCAGGGGGAACAGCAGCCAATTACCAACCGCATTGATGGCCTGCAAAAATGCATTGCCAAACCACCTTCTACGAAGCGACCGTCCGGCATTGCGCTTTGGCCAATACTGCTCTGCTACGGCCAAAAAAATCACGGTCCAGAAATATGAAAGTCCGGACACGTTGGAAGCATGTATCTGCAGATATTCCAGCACGGCTCAGAGAACACCCTGACGATTAAAAAAAGGCGCCGGGCAAACCCAGGAGCAAACTTGCTCCTGATTGGCCCAGCGCATGATAAGCATTACGGCAGGGATTCATCCTGCCACTGTGGCTACTTCTTGCGCAGCCTGGGCGCCAGCACCAGACCGGCGACCCCCATGGTCAGCAGGCCCACCGCCGTAGGTTCCGGTACACTTGTCAGGTTCACTTGGGACGCCAACGCGACAGCGCTGGAGCCAATAACCGCGGCGAGGGACAAAATGGCGCTATTCAGAAATCTGTTCCTTTTTTCAACTCCCGATATCCCCGCATTTGCGGGACAAAACTTGAATGGCATGCGCCGCATGACCTCATTTTGTAAGGCCCATAAATCATATCTTACTGGCCATGAACTGTTAATTTTTTATTAATAAAACTGGATGGTGTCTGACATATGAACAATCAGGGCCGGTCACCGCGAACCTGGCTAATACGCCGGAAACCCGCAATACGGCGAGGGGGCGAAAGGTGCGCGGACTGGCCAGATTACCCGGCCATTACCGCATCGGCTGGCGGTTGCGCAATGCCGGCCAGGCGGGCAACGCCTTCCGCACTGCCCAATAATGCCAGCTTTTCCTTCGGCGACAGAAACCGCACGGCGTCTTCTATGCTTTCTGCCTGATCCAGCCTGGCCATGGCCACCACATAATCCACATCCACATCGCCCCTGATGCCGGGGCGCGGCGCCAGCAGCATCGCCTGATGCAACTGACGCAGTTCAGGTTCAGTGGCAATCCGCATTACCGGATCGGTCACGGGCATGCCCTTGCGGCCCAATTCTTTCTGGATCATCCGGGAACGTACAATGATGGGATGCGGATTGGATTCTTGTGGCGTCAACAGCAGGCCTGCCCCCGCCAAGGCTCCGCCACAACGGCGGCTGGAGCCCAGTGCCGATAACGGGATGGAGAGTACAAGACCAAGCACCACCGGCGACATCCAGGCCAGCAGCATGGGCGCCACGGCATGGGCCGACACGCCCAGCAGAACGCCCAGAATAGTATGCCCGCGGTGGCGCAACGCCACCTCCCGGAAGGGAATGCGGTCATCACCGCGGCGCTGTGTGCGCCAGCCTACATCCCGGCCGGCCAACGTCCCCATCACCGCCGAGGTCTGAATCAGCATCATCACCGGCGCCGTCATGGATGACAGAAAGGTTTCCAGCAGCAGGCCCGCCAGCAGTTTTCCGCGTCCGCCAAATTCAGCGGCCCTGCCGCGATCGCGCATGACCAGAGCAACGCCCAGTATCTTGGGTCCCAGTAATACCGCCATCGTGCCTGCATACAGCCATGCAGCAAGCTGCGGGTTGATCACCGGCCAGGTCGGAAAAATCTGAAACTCATCTGTAAAATATTCCGGGCGGACATATCGCGCCTGCAAACTGAGCACCATGCCGGCCAGCAGAAAACTCAGCCAGAAGGGCGACGCGAGATAGCCAAATATGCCCAGCCCAAGATGCAGGCGGCTGAGCCAGTGCAGACCGCGTGTGCGCAGTACAGCCATATGTTGCATATTCCCCTGACACCAGCGGCGGTCGCGCGCCGCGTAATCAATCAGGGCCGGCGGGCTTTCTTCATAGCTGCCCTCGATTTCGGCCGCCATATAGACTTTCCAGCCGCCCCGGCGCAGCAATGCCGCCTCGACAAAATCATGGCTCAGAATATGCCCGCCAAACGGGGCGCGGCCGGGTAATGCGGGAAGTCCCGCATTCTCAAGAAACGCCCGTGTACGGATAATAGCGTTATGGCCCCAGTAATTGCCGTCCCCCATATGCCAATAGGCCAGCCCCGACGCCACAACCGGCCCGTAGGCCTGACCCGCAAACTGTTGCAGCCGCGCAAACAGGGTGCCCCCATTAATGATCTGGGGCGCGGTCTGTATGATGCCGGCTTCGGGATGCACTTCCATGACCGCCGCCAGCCGCACCAGCGCCTCGCCCGTCATCAGGCTGTCCGCATCAAGAACAATCATATGTTCGTAATTCATACCCCAGCGGCGGCAGAAATCTTCCACATTGCCCGATTTTCGGGCAATATTTTTGGGGCGCCGCCGGTAAAACAGATTTGCATCCCCGCCCGTGCGGGCACGCAGATCGCGAAAACCCTCTTCTTCCTCAAGCCAGATCGCCGCCTCGGTCGTATCGCTCAGGATGAAAATGTCAAATGAGCGCAGCGCGCCCATTTCACGCAACGCTTCATACATGGCCTGAATATTAGCGTAAATGCGGTGCGGCGGCTCGTTATAGGTCGGCATGACCAAAGCCGTCCGTTTGCTGAGTATCATTGAACTGCCGGGCGCAAGCCGTGGCACCCGCAGCGTGGGTCGCGGACGAAGCGCCACCACAAAGCCCATGACCGCGCTGACGAACCAGAATGAAATCCAGGCAAAATTCGGAACAAACAAAAGCAGGATCAATATCTGGACATTCGTCAGGCCGTTGACCCCCATTACCCGATACATGCCGTACCCTGCAAAAAACGTAAGCAACAGGGTGCCGGCAAATAATATTCCCCTGCGGAACAATGCCTGTGAAAGCTCGCCAGGCGCATATTTCGGGGTTTCTATGCTGTTCCATTCCCGCAGGGATTGCGATGGCATCTCCGCATAGGTCTCGGGCGGCACGGATGGCGCCGGTATAAATTCGGGGGCGTTATGGGGCTCGTTCGAGGGCGTGCCTGCTTTCGCCCCTAAATTGTCCATCGGTATACCCAAACCTCCGACAGTGATTTCGCCCCGCTAGACAGATGGCAACGTAATTCAGCCATTTGCGCATCGCCGGTTTCAAGTTCAAAACTCAATCGCCAGCCGCCGATTTCTGAATTGGATTGCACGACCGGGTTCAGCACTTTGCCGGCAGAGGCCTCGATGGTGGGTGTGGGAATTTCATCCGGCCCGAGCTGGCTGAAAGCGTCGCCAAGGAAATCAATCACAAACAGACGATTCTGCGATTGCCAAGCTGCCCCCAGGCGGGTGGATACAACCGGGGCCACCTCGGGAGGCGGGCTGGGGGCGGCGCACCATTGCATGCGATAATTCAGCACATATTCCGAACCTCCAGGGATCATGTCCGCCGGACGCCAATAGGTGACAATATTATCATTGACTTCGGATTTAGACGGAATCTCCACCAGATGCACCGCGCCGGGCCCCCAGTCGCCGATGGGTTCAATCCATACGCTGGGGCGGCGTTCATAATGCGCCTCCAGGTCTTCGAAGGCCGCAAACCGCCGGTCACGCTGTAACAGCCCAAAGCCGCGCGGACTGTGGTCCATAAAGACGCTATATTGCAGAGTAGCCGGGTTGCATAACGGCCGCCACAACCATTCCCCCTGGCCGTTGCGTATCGACAGACCGCTGGAATCATGCACGGCGGGTCTGAAATCATCGACACCGAGCCTGTCGGACGCGCTGAACAGGAACATGCTGGTCAGCGGCGCAAATCCTACCCGCGACAGATTGGTGCGCGGATAAAGGGTCACTTCCACGTCCATTTCCGTGGCCGTACCCGGACGCATCGTAAATCGATAGGCGCCTGTTGTCCGTGGACTATCGAGCAGGGCGTGCACCACAATCGAGCTGGAGCCCGGCAGCGGCTTTTCCACCCAGAAGGTGCGGAAGATAGGAAATTCTTCTCCGCTGGGTTCAGCCGTATCAATGGCAAGTCCGCGCGCCGAAAGGCCATAATGCTGCCCTTTAGCCACGGCCCGAAAATAGCTGGCGCCCTGAAACACGGCCATTTCGTCGAAATAATCTGGCCGGTTGATCGGCGTGTGCAGACGGAACCCGGCAAAGCCCAGATCATATCCCGGCGGGGGCGGCTGCACGCTTGGCCCAAATGAATAATAGTCCGTTGAATACAATAGTTTACGGGACTCTTCACGTTCCACCAGAAAGATCGTCACCGGCTCCTTGTAATAAAAGCCGGTATGAAACAAGTGCATCTGGAAGGGCAGCTTCTCGTCGCGCCAAATCGCCTTATCGGGGCGGAAACGAATGTCGCGATACTGATCGTAGGTCAGATTCTCCAGTTCCTTGGGCAGGACGAGGATTGGCGGCGCATACTTCCTTGAGGCCAGCTTTTGCGCCAGCTTGCGTACAAGACTCGCATTAAAGGGCGCCGGTTCTCCCAGATGCGTGGTGTGAATGGGGACATCCGCCTCCTGCCCGGTTACGGGAAGAACGCCTAGAAGGGGGGAGAGGGCCATACCGGCAAGAACGTCACGGCGTCGCACAGCGGGTATCTTTGCTCGCATGTTAAGTGGCTTATCCAGCCTTGCTCATATATGATGCCTGCTGTCTGGCATAGCTTTAATAGCTTAGCCAGTACATTTTCAAAAAAAGGAGTGTGGAAAAATGCGGCAAATAAGCGATCAGACAGCCTGGCTGGCACAGGTCACGGAGGAAGCGCTGGAACCCGGCCTTCCCATTATCGATCCGCACCATCATTTGTGGGACCACCCGGGCAGCCGTTATTTCCTTGATGAATTATGCGTGGACACCAACAGCGGCCATAATGTGGTGGCGACCGTGTTTGTCGACTGCGCATCCATGTACCGTTCCAGCGGTCCGGAACATCTGCGCCCGGTGGGAGAGACAGAATTTGTTAATGGCGTGGGCGCGCAAAGCGGCAGCGGCCAGTATGGGCCGATGCGCGCCTGCGCCGCCATTGTCGGACATGCCGATCTGTCCCTGGGTTCAGCGGTAGGCGAAGTGCTGGATGCGCATAAGGCGGCGGCGCCGGCACGGTTTAAGGGCATCCGCCATATTACGGCCTGGGATCCCGATCCCGGAATGCAGCGCTCTTTCTCCCATCTGACCAAAGGCATGCTGAAGGAAAAGAAGTTCCAGCAGGGCGCCGCCGAGCTGGTCAAGCGCGGCATGACCTTTGATGCCTTCTTCTATCATCCGCAAATCGCCGACCTGACCGAATTTGCCCGCGCCGTACCGGACCTGACCATCATCCTTGATCATTTTGGCGGGCCGATCGCCATCGGGCCTTATGAAGGCAAACGCCTGGATATTTTCCCGCAGTGGAAAAAGGATATGGCCGAACTGGCCAAATGCCCGAACGTGAATGTGAAAATCGGCGGCATCAATATGCCGATGAATGGCTTTGGCTGGCACAAAAACGCCCTGCCCCCCACCTCGGAGCAGTTGGCGGCGGCCACGCGCGATTACTATGTACACACAATCGACGCATTCGGCCCGTCGCGCTGCATGTTTGAAAGCAATTTCCCCGTGGATAAAAGATCGGTTTCCTATGGGGTGCTGTGGAATTCGTTCAAGCGGCTTGCTTCAGGATTTTCAGCCTCCGACAAAGCGGCGCTGTTCGCGGGCTGCGCCAGCCGTGTCTATAAAATGAGTTACTGAGAGGATATGGAAGCCTTCCTCAGATTTCTGGTGCCGGTTTCCATTACCCTTGTTTTCATTGTGCTCTGCGTGGGGATTTTTACCATGCTCCGGGGCGGCGAATTCAACCGCACCTGGAGCAACAAACTGATGCGCCTCCGGGTAGCGATGCAGTTCGTCGCCATTCTGGTCATAATGGGCGCGCTTTACTTCTCCGGGAGCTGATTTTTGGTAAAATTGAACAAAATCTATACCCGGACCGGGGACAAGGGAGACACCGGCCTGGGCGATGGCCGCAGGGTGCGCAAATATGACATCCGGGTCGCGGCCTTTGGGACGGTGGACGAGGCCAATGCGGCCATTGGGCTGGCCCGTCTGCATACTGATGGCCCCGCGGACGCCGCCCTTGGGCGCATTCAGAACGATATGTTTGATCTTGGGGCCGATCTCTGCACCCCCGAGACGCCGGAAGAGAAGCCGGGCGAGGCCCTGCGGATCAGTGAGGCGCAGGTCAAACGGCTGGAAAATGAAATCGACGCCTTGAATGCGAGGCTTAGCCCCTTGAATTCCTTCATATTACCAGGTGGCAGTCCGGCCGCGGCCTTTTTGCATCAGGCCCGCACCGTCGCCCGCCGGGCCGAACGGCTGATGGTGGAACTGGCCGATAGTGAAAAAGTTAACCCCGCCGCGCTACGCTTCATCAACAGGTTGTCCGACCTCTTGTTCGTGATCAGCCGCCACGTCAACAATGACGGGCAAACAGATGTTCTGTGGGAGCCGGGACTGAACACATAGGTGGCCTATTTCTAAATAATCATCCAGCGGAATGTGACGATTCGTTGACAGGGGCGATTACGGATACTAGTTTTCGCACCTGCGAGATAATGGCGCCCCCGGCCAAACGATATAACAAGCGGCTTCCTTGATCTGGAGAGTATGGCAATGAAGGTTCTGGTCCCCGTCAAACGGGTGATTGATTATAACGTAAAAGCGCGGGTAAAGGCCGACGGATCAGGCGTCGACCTTGCCAATGTCAAAATGTCCATGAACCCGTTCGATGAAATCAGCGTCGAACAGGCGGTGCGTATGAAAGAGGCCGGAACCGCCACAGAGATCGTGATTGTCTCGATTGGCCCTGCTGCAGCGCAAGAGACGATTCGCACCGCGCTGGCCATGGGCGGCGACCGGGGCATTCTGGTAAAAACCGATCAGACCGTGGAACCAATTGGGGTCGCCAAAATATTGAAAGCTATCACCGAGCAGGAAAACGCCGATATTGTCATTCTTGGCAAGCAGGCCATTGATGATGACAGCAATCAGACCGGGCAGATGCTCGCGGCGCTGCTGGGCCGGTCGCAGGCCACCTTCGCCAGCGAAGTAAAGATAGAGGGCGGCAAGGCCGAAGTGACCCGGGAAGTCGATGGCGGGCTGCAAACCATCCGTGTCAACCTGCCGACCGTCATCACGGTGGACCTTCGTCTGAACGAGCCGCGTTATGCCTCGCTGCCCAATATCATGAAGGCCCGCAAAAAGCCGATTGATGAAAAAACGCCTGCAGACTATGGCGTGGACATCACGCCGCGCCTGAAGGTTCTGAAAACCACGGAACCACCTACCCGCAAGGCGGGTGTAAAGGTCGAATCCGTTCAGGATCTTGTCGCCAAGCTGCGCAATGAAGCGGGAGTAATCTGACCATGACGGCGCTGGTTATTGCAGATCACGATAATAAAAACCTGTCCGACGTTACGGCCAAGGTCGTCAGTGCCGCCAGCCAGTTAGGCGGCGATGTCCACATTCTGGTGGCCGGGAAGGACTGCGCTTCGGTTGCCGAGGCCAGCGCGAAACTGGAGGGCGTCGTAAAAGTACTGCTGGCGGATGATGCGATTTATTCGGCGCGGCTGGCGGAAAATGTGGCTGAACTGGTCGTTGGCCTGATGGGCGGTTATTCTTCCGTGCTAAGCAGCGCCACCACCATGTCGAAAAATTTCATGCCCCGCGTGGCGGCGCTGCTGGACGTCGCGCAGATTTCGGAAATAGTGAAGGTCGAGGCGCCGGACACTTTTGTGCGCCCCATCTATGCCGGTAACGCGATGCAGACGGTGCAATCCTCCGATGCGATAAAGGTCATTACCGTCCGCACCACGACGTTCCAGGCGGTTGGCCAGGGGGGCGCCGCCGCCATCGAGAAAATAGCGGCCGCCAAAAATCCCGGGCTGTCGGAATATGTGGGCGACCGCCTTTCTTCCTCTGCGCGGCCGCAACTGACATCGGCCAAGATCATTATTTCGGGCGGCCGCGGCATGCAGTCCGGCGACAATTTCAAAATGATCGAAGCCGTGGCCGATAAGCTGAAAGCCGCTGTCGGCGCGTCCCGCGCCGCAGTGGATGCGGGCTATGCGCCGAACGATATGCAGGTGGGCCAGACCGGCAAGGTTGTCGCACCGGAACTCTATATCGCTGTGGGGATTTCGGGCGCCATTCAGCATCTCGCAGGAATGAAGGACAGCAAGGTAATTGTCGCTATCAACAAGGATGAAGAAGCGCCAATCTTCCAGGTGTCGGATTATGGTCTGGTGGCGGATCTTTTCAAGGCGGTGCCGGAACTGGAAGCAGAATTGGGCAAGCTCGGCCTTTAAGAGCCAGGTGAAAATATGGATGGGAAACGTAACAGGGATTAAACCTGATGCAACAGAGGATGATCCCGCATGACGACGATTAATAAGGTTGGCGTAATTGGAGCCGGTCAAATGGGCAACGGCATCGCGCATGTCTGCGCGGCGGCGGGCTATGACGTGCTGCTTGAGGATGTGAACAAGGAAGCCCTGGATAAGGCCCTAGCGACGATTTCCTATAATATGACCCGCCAGATACAGCGCGGCCTGATGACCGATGAGGCCAAGAAGGCGGCCATGGCCCGGATCACGCCGGTGGCCGACCTGGAGCGCTTCAAGGAAGTCGATCTGGTGATCGAGGCGGCGGCCGAAAAGGAAGATATCAAGCGCAGCATCTTTACGCGGCTGTGCCCGATGCTGCGACCCGACGCGATCATCGCCTCTAACACGTCGTCAATATCCATCACCCGCCTTGCGTCCTCGACCGACCGGCCCGAACAGTTTATCGGCCTGCATTTCATGAACCCGGTACCCGTCATGAAGCTGGTTGAACTTATCCGGGGCATTGCGACCGGCGAGGAAACCTTCAAGGCGGCGCGCGAATTCACCAACCGGCTGGGCAAAACCACGGCTAACGCCGAAGATTTTCCTGCCTTCATGGTCAACCGCATTCTGATGCCGATGATCAATGAAGCGATCTATACGCTCTATGAAGGCGTCGGCAATGTGGAAGCCATCGACACCGCCCTGCGTCTGGGCGCCAATCATCCCATGGGCCCCCTGCAACTGGCTGATTTCATCGGTCTCGACACCTGCCTATCGGTCATGCAGGTGCTGCATGATGGACTGGCCGATAGTAAATACCGCCCCTGCCCGCTGCTGGTGAAATATGTCGAGGCTGGCTGG
>SHWM01000081.1 GCA_009693835.1 Alphaproteobacteria bacterium | reverse complement strand
CGCTTGTATAGCCCCCACCCCGGCCCTCCCCACAAAGGGGGAGGGAGAAGAAGCCCAGTATGCTGAAGGAATCCCCTCCCCTTGATGGGGAGGGGTTTGGGGTGGGGTGAGAAACGGCAATGTTTATGTTTCAATCCGTTCACAAATTGCTCTAATGCTGGACGAATTCAAAACGTTCATCGCCAAAGGCAATGTCGTCGATATGGCGGTAGGCATCATTATTGGCGCGGCGTTCACCGCCATTGTCACGTCGCTGGTCAGTGACGTGATTAATCCGGTTATCGGTATCTTTATCGGGGGCATCGACTTCTCGAATTATTATGTCGATCTGTCGATGGGCGGATATGAATCCCTGCAGGCGGCGCAAAAGGCGGGCGCGCCACTGATCATGTATGGCCTGTTCATCAACGCCATTATCAAGTTTTTGATCGTGGCTTTCGTGGTTTTTATGCTGGTGAAAAATGTCAACGCCCTGAAAGCCAGACTGGTCAAGGCGGAAGCCGAAAGCGCGCCGCCGCCAACCCAGACGGAGACGTTGCTCATCGAAATACGGGACGCTCTCAAAAAATAAACATTTTATCCGGCATTTTTACTCCCGGCCTGCCATTGAGGAATATACCCCGATGGCCGCCAGTGACCTCAGCGCCTATTCCGCCGCCTTCTGCATCTGCCAGGACAGATTACCCGCCGGAAGGTTGAAGACCCGCGCCACATTGTTGCGCATGATGTCCTGGCGTTGGGTCTCGGTCAGGATGCCGGTGTGCTTCGCCAGCAGGGATTGCGAGCGCGGCCATGTGGAATCCGTATGCGGAAAATCATTGGCCCACAGCAATTGCGAATGATCCATCATGCCGGCGGCGACGGACTGAAAGGCCACCCAGTCGTCCTGAAAGGTCATCCAGACATTGGTTTTCAGATATTCGCTGGGCAGTTTGGTCAGCCCCCGGATTATGCCAGTCTGCGAATGATTGAAGGCGGCATGGTCCATGCGGTAGCGGTAATGCGGCATCCAGCCGGCATCGCCCTCGGCGCAGACCAGCTTCAGCTTGGGATTGCGCTCAAACACCCCGCTCAGCACGATTGTGCCGACCACGTCCTGAACGGCCCGGATAATGCCCAGAAAGCCGTTGATCGCATGGCCGCGGCGATTGTCGGTTATCCCGCCGCCGCGCGAGGTAAGAATGTGAAAACATACCGGCAGATCTAGATCAACGGCGCATTGCCAGAGCGCGTCATAATCCGGATGGTCATAATCCTCATAGCCCGGATTGCCCGGCATCATCATGCCGACATGGCCCATGTCCTTGGCGCGCCGGAAATCCTCGATGGCGCTGTCGACGTCGCGCACCGGGGTCATGGCCAGGCCAAAGAGGCGGTCCGGAAGATCGGCGCAAAAGCTTTGCAGCCAGCGGTTATAGGCCAGCATGCAGGCGGCCTTGTACTCCATGTCCGGATGCGTGCACAGCACCATGCCCAGCGAGGCATAGATGATTTCGGCGGCAATGCCGTCGCGGTTCTGGTCGGCCTCGCGGGCCTTGCCGTCATAGCTTCCCGGCCGCACGTCGCTCCAGTGCAGACTGCGGGCGCGTTGCAGGCGTTCTTTTACGGTATACCCGGCCCCGTCGATGAATCCGATGGGGGCGACCTTCTTCTGCCCCTCGACCACATACATCTCACCGCCGTCTTCCCGCAAAACGACTCTCGGGGCCGTGTCGCGATATTTCGGTTCGATGAAGTCCACATAACAGTGCGGCGGCTCGACAATATGGCTGTCTGCTGAAATGATGCCATGCGGGATTGTCATGAAGTATTTCCTCTGTTGAATCGATTGCTCAGATCACATTATTCCGCCGCCATCTTGTTCATCTGCCAGGATTCATTTCCGGCGGGCAGGTTGAACAGAGCGGCCACATTGTCGCGCATGATGTTCTGGCGCTGGGTTTCGGTCAGCTTTTTTGCATGCTCCGACAGCAGTTGCTGGGAACGCGGCCAGGTGGAATCCGTGTGCGGGAAATCATTGGCCCAGATAAGCTGTCTGTCATTCAGCAGATGCGCGGTTTCAAACGCAATCCAGTCATCCTGGAAGGTCATCCACACATTGGATTTGAGATATTCGCTGGGCAGTTTGGTCAGCCCACGGATCATCCCGCCTACCACGTTGAATTTTGCCGCATGATCCATGCGGTACATGTAATGCGGCATCCATCCGGCGTCGCCTTCGGCGCAGACCAGCTTCAGTTTCGGATGGCGCTCGAACACGCCACCGAGCACCAGCATGCCGATCACGTCCTGCACCGCGCGGATAATGGTCATGAAACTGTTCAGCGCATGGCCGCGGAAGGGATTGGCCTTGCGCGACATGCCGCCGCTTTTTGACGTCAGAATATGAAAACATATGGGCATATCCAGATCGGCGGCGCATTCCCATAGCGCGTCATAGGAAGGATGATCATAATCCTCATGCACCGGCTCGCCCGGCATCATCATGCCGACAAAGCCCATCTGCTTGGCGCGCCGGAAATCCTCGATCGCGCTGTCGACAGACAGAACCGCTGTCATCGCCAGTCCGAACAGCCGGTCGGGCAGTCCGCCGCAAAATGTTTCCAGCCAGCGGTTATAGGCCTGCATGCAGGCGTTCTTATAGTCGGGGTCGGGATGGGTGCACAACGCCATGCCGACAGAGGCGTACAGGACTTCGGCGGCGATCCCGTCCTGATTCTGGTCGGCCTCGCGCGCCTTCGGGCTCCAGCCCGCCAGCCTTGTGTCCGAAAACTTGATCTTGTTCACCCGCGCCTTCCTGTCGGGGATCGAGTAGCCCGCCCCGTCCAGCAGCGCCAGGGGTATGTTCCGCTTCAGGTCCTTGATCACATATTGTTCGGATCCATCCGGCAGGGTTTCGATACGTGGCGCATCCTCGCGATATTTCGGATCAATAAAATCAATATAACAGTGCGGGGGTTCGGATACGTGGCTGTCGGCCGAAATGGCGCCTCTGGGTATCATGGCGTTCTCCAATTATGTGCAACGCGCCGTTTTTCCGGGCGTTTCCGTGACTTTTATTTAATCTATGATCAGAATTTGGCAGGGCGCTGTCAAGTGCCATTTGAGGGTAAGCGTACTCTCTAAAGATACGCGTCAGGGTAGGGAAATGAAAAACAGCCGGGCGGCCCTTCAGAAAATTTATACACTGGCTTTCATAGGTTTCAGCCGAAACAAGCATGGACGAAGTATTTATGGCGGGCTACACTCAGTTGTAGTAACTACTATATCCACTACCAAATCTTGACTCGTTTGATGACTTTCTGCCTGACATAAGGAGCCATCCATGGGCCGGAGCAGTTCAGCCTACGAAGCCTTCTCCCAAACCGGACAAGAATCAAACCCTCTCGACGTCGTTGAACAGGTAATGACAGACAGGGACTGGCCGTATGAACGCGAATCGGACGTGGAACTGACCCTGATCAGAGGCGGCCAATGGACGGATTTTCGCCTCGGCGTTAATTACCTGACGGATTGCAACGCCCTGCAACTGACCCTGATGTTTGAGGCCAGGGCGCCAATGCACCGGCAGCAGGAAATCTTCCATCTGCTTGCACTGGTCAATGCGCGCAACTGGCTGGGGCACTTTGATTGGTGGGAAGAGGAACGCGCCGTCATGTTCCGCTATGGCGTGCCCATGCGCGAGGCGGATTTGTCTGCGGCCCAGGCGGAAGATATTGTAGATCTGGCGCTGGAAGCCTGTGAGATGTTCTATCCGGCGCTGCAATATGTATTATGGAGCGGCATGACGGCCGGCGAGGCCGTCAGCGCTTGTATGATGGAGACAATGGGAGAAGCGTGAGCAGCGATTCATCAGGCACGGTCGTGGATGCACTGAAATTTTCTGGTTCGCTGGCGCTGGTGGGCGCAGGTAAAATGGGGGATGCGCTGCTGCGCGGCTGGGTGGCGCGGGGACTGTCAGGCCGGCAGGCGGTGATATTTGAACCTGCGCCAAGCGCGGATTTGCTTGCGCTGACCCTGAAATTATCGATACGGTTAAATCCGGCGGTGAGCGAGATTACCGACACAGCGGTGCTGGTGCTGGCGGTTAAGCCGCAGGCCATGCCGGACGTCCTGCCGCAATTTGCGCCCATTGCGGCGCGCAATGCGCTGGTCCTCTCCATAGCAGCCGGCAAGCCCGTCAGTTTTCTTGAGCGGTATTTTGCCGGTTCCCCCATCGTGCGCGCCATGCCCAACACGCCAGCCGCCATCGGGCAGGGCATGAGTGTTCTCTATGCCAACACCCAGGCCACACCAGCGCAGCGAGGTCTGGCGGCATCGCTGCTTGGCGCGGTGGGCGAGGTGGCCTGGATATCGGATGAGGCATTGATGGACCCGGTGACGGCGGTTTCAGGCAGCGGCCCAGCCTATGTGTTTTTGCTGATCGAGGCGCTGGCCGGGGCAGGAGAGAAAGCCGGTCTGACGCCGGAACTGGCATATCTGCTGGCGCGTCAAACGGTGCGTGGGGCGGCCGCGCTGGCGGCGCAGTCGGATCAGCCCGCATCCGTTCTGAGAGAAAATGTCACCAGCCCCGGGGGGACAACCGCGGCTGCGCTTGAGGTGCTGATGCGGCCCGCCGGCCTGCAACGCCTGATGGATGAGGCCATCCTCGCCGCTACTGAACGCTCACGCGAACTGGCAAAATAAGCCATTCAGAAGCGGGTTTGCGCCAGCCAGTAGTGCGGATGGCCGTGGGAAATGGCATGAGCGGCGGCGGCCATATCGGCTGCATTATCGAACAGCCCGAAACAGGTCGCGCCGCTGCCGGACATCCGGGCCAGCAGGCAGCCTTTATGCTCGCGCAAGGCTTTCAAGACGATCAATATTTCGGGTTCAAGCTCGCTGGCGGGCTGTTCCAGATCATTTTGCAGTTCACCCAAAAGACGCGCCAGTTCCCCTGCTGTGCGGATGACGGCCGGAAAACTTTTTGGTGTGCTGCTGAACCGCCCATCCAGCCTTTCAAATACCGCCTGTGTCGATAAAGGCACGCGCGGATTGACCAGCAAGACATAACAGGGCGGCAACGCAGGTGCCGCGCTCAGCCGCTCGCCTATGCCGCCGGCCATGGCGGGGCTGCCCCGCAGACACACCGGCACATCAGCGCCCAGACCGAGGGCAAGTTCTGAAAGCGCCCGGTCACCTGGATGCAACTTCCATAATGAGAGTAAAAGCTGTATTGCGGCGGCCGCGTCGGAAGAGCCGCCGCCCAGTCCGGCCGCGGCGGGCAGATATTTGTGCAATGTCAGCGCCGCGCCAACGGGTGCAGGGGCCAGCGCCGACAGAGACCGGGCCGCGCGCAGCACCAGATTATGCTCCAGCGGACCACAGTCGCCTGCGAAGGGTCCGGCCACTTGCAGGGAAATCCGTGACTCATCACGGGCTTCAAGCCGGTCGCCGAATTGCGTGAAGACAACCAGACTTTTGATTAGATGATAGCCGTCCTGGCGTCCCGTGACATGCAGAAAAAGATTAAGCTTGGCAGGCGCGTTAATTGACAGACGATCAGGATTTCTGAGCACTTGGGTTCACCGGCGCAGGCATGGCTGGGCTATCGTCCAGACCATATTGCAGCTTCTGTTCGATGCCGCTCTTTACTTCCGGCGCCGGGTTAAATGAAAGTGCGCGCTGCCACTGGAATTGCGCTTCCAGCTTGCGCCCCACCCGCCAGTAGGCGTCGCCAAGATGATCATTGATCACGGCATCCTGCGGCATCAGGCTGATGGCGTTTTCCAGTGTTTCGACGGCATGGGCGAATTCACCTGTGCGGTATTGAATCCAGCCCAGACTGTCGATGATAGCCCCATCTTCGGGCCTCTGGCGCACCGCACTTTCGATCATCTCCTTGGCGCGCTGGATATTGAGGCCTTTGTCGATCCATGAATAGGCAAGGTAGTTGAGTACGTTGGGCTGTTCCGGTTCAAGCTCCAGCGCCCGCAGAAGATCACGCTCCGCTTCCGCCCAGTTTCCGGCGCGTTCATAGGTGATGCCGCGTGCATACAGCATTGGCCAATGGCGTTGTTTGGGTTCGCCAAGCCCAGCGATGACCTTGTCGTACACAGGGATGGCCTCCTGATACCGCTCATGACTGCGCAGCAGATCAGCAAGGGCCAGTAGCGCCATTTCCGGGTGGTCCGGATATTTGGCGGCATAAGCGCGCAATCCTTCGATGGCGTCGCTGCTACGATCGGACAGATCCTGATTATGGGCGACCTGAATCCGCGCCATTTCATATTGCGGCGAGGTGTCAGCTATTCCGGAATAAATGGTGATGGCCTCGTCATGGCGTTTCAGGCCTTCAAGTATGCCCGCCAGCAGCAGCCGGGCCTGTTCAAAATCCGGCTGCATGAAAACCGCCAGCCGCAGGTAGATCAGCGGCAAGGGACTGAGTTCGTTATCCTGGCTGAGCACGCTGCTCAGCCCGTACAGCACCTCCGCGGCGCCCGCGGCCGCGTCCGAAATCAACAGATGCGCGGGACGCCTGGCTGAATTGTCCGCCAGTGCGGCGACCAGGATCGGGTGAGGCTGCACGGGATCAAGTGTGCTGCGATATATCTCGGCTGCCCTGGCATATTGATCCCGTGTTTCGAGATAGAGTCCAAAAGCCTGCGCCGCACGGACCGAGCGGCTGCCACTGTCCGCCAGTAATTCGGAAAAATATTGCACGGCCAGCGCATCGCGTTTCGCCATCGATGCGATCAGCGCGCGATGAAATTGATAAAATGGCCGGAAAGAATTTCTTATCAGCAAGGGATCGAGGCCAGCCAGCGCCGCATCCGTATTGCCCTGGCCCGCCTCCGCCCAGGCGATCAGCAGGGGCCGTAGCAATTCGCCAAGCCCCTCGGCGTCTATGGCCGAACTCAGCAATTTCGCCCCTGCAAAATCCCGCCGTCTGAATGCGTCGCTGATCAGGCTCATCTGGCTGATCTGATTATGCGGTTGCCTCTCCTGTAATGGCCTGGCCATGGACAGGGATTCCCCGACGTCTCCATTCTGCAATTTTAGTAGGAAAACTGCGCTCTGTACGTTCACATTCCCCGGGTCTGCGGCGAGGGCAAGCTTCATGAAGTGAGAACCGGCGGCGCTGTCATTCTCCGAGCGCGCAACGGCACCCGCCAGATAATTGCCGGAAAAAGAAGTGGTTTTGTAGAGTGCACCGGCCGGGGCCTTGGGAACGGGCACTTTTCCGTCGGCCAGGATTGGCGCCGCAGGCTGGACAGTAGGCGTATCCTGCGGCCAAAAGACAGCCAGCAGCAGCGCTGCCACGACGGTGGCCAGCACGATTATTACAGGCAGGAAAAACCGGCGCGGTGCGCCTGCGCCATCCCTGATTAAAGAAAACGCCACCTGATTAATTCCATTCCTTGCGTGATAACCAGTCAAACCGGCGATATTTCAGGACCATGTTCTGACATGGTTTTTAACAATAGATTAGCAATATCCACGGGCCGAGGACTATCTCTTTTGGGGTCCCCTCAATACAGGAACATGGGCTTGCCGCGCACATTGGCGATTTGCGGGCGGCATTCCCGCGTGTCATAGAGTGCGCCCACATCCACACGGCGTTCGCCCTGGATGCAGGTGTCGCTGGGGACCGTGGTGTAGTTGCCATCCCGTATGGCCATCATCTTGCCCTGTTCGCCATCGGCCAGCAGTTGCACCGCCATGGCGCCGTAACTGGCGGCTACCATGCGATCCAGTGCATCCGGGCTGCCTGCGCGCATCAGATAGGCCAGCGATTGACTGATAATATTGACGCCGGTGCGCTGTTTCAACTCTTCACCAATCATTTCGCCGATGCCGCCCAGCTTGCGGTGGCCATAGGCGTCCGCCTCGCCACGCTCAATCACGCCGCCACCCTCGATAATGGCGCCTTCGGAAACCACAACAATGGCGTAACTGGACGGATTCGCGGCGCGGTCAGCGAGCACTTGTGCGGCCAGCCGGTCAATATCAATGATGCATTCAGGGATTGCCACCCGGTCGGCGTCGGCTAAAAAGCCGGAGATCAAGGCGGTTTCTCCCGAATTGCGGCCAAACAATTCAATCACGGCAATTCGTTCGTGGCTGCCGGAGGGGGTGCGCAGCGCCGTGATGAATTCGACAGAGCGGCTGACCGCGGTTGAAAAGCCAATGCAGTAATCGGTCCCGAAAACATCATTATCCATGGTCTTCGGCACCGACATCACCCGCACGCCTTCGCGTGACAGGCGCGCCGCATAGGACAGCGTATCGTCGCCGCCGATAGGCACCAGCGCGTCAATTTTCAGATGCTCCAGAACCTTCAACACATGTTGTGTGCAATCGACCGTCCCGTCCTTGTTTTTGGGAAACCGGCCTGCATCAAGAAAGGCAGGAACATCGGCCGTCTTGACCTTGCCCGGATTGGTGCGCGACGTGTGCAGGATCGTGCCGCCGATGCGGTCATTTGTACGTACCCTGTTGGCGTCCAGCGGCATCAGCCATTCCGCTGAACCCTCCCGGTCATCAGGATTTAACGAAAGCGGACCGGCCCAGCCTTTGCGCAATCCGGTTACCTGCCAGCCCAGACGCAAAGCCTGTCTTGTCACGGATTTAATACATGGATTAAGTCCCGGCACATCGCCGCCGCCGGTGAGAATTCCTATATGCATGGGCGGGCTCCTGGTAGGCTAAAAAGACACATAAATGACATGACCTAATATATAAATATCGCCGCCACTGGATGGGTGTTCCGTTTGCCTGTCAATCAATCGCCGCCGGCGCCTGGCGGCGGCGAGCGGTCATCGGCGCGAACGACCACTGCCGCGACCAATACGGCCAGAATAAGAATGATAATGAAGGTCAGCCCTTTGCCCGGATCCTGAACGACCAGCGAACCAAGGCCAAGAACCATCATGAAGCCGCCAATAATATAAAGCAGCATATGCATACGGGCGATCTTCCCTAAACAGGAGCTGGCAGCGGCGATTCGTAGTCCCGCATCAGGATACGCCCCCCTCAAGGGACAGCAAACCAGAATATAATGAGGGGCGGCGATCGCGATACAGCCCCCATTCCCGCCTTTGCCGTACGCAGGCGGCGAGATCGATTCTGGAAAGTATGAACCGGCTTTCGTCGCGCCCGGCTTCCGCGCTCAGAGCGCCAAAATTATCGGTAATGAAGGACGAGCCGTAAAAATTTATAGCGCAGCTGGCCCCCTGTTCATGGCCAATACGGTTGGCGGCGATTACCGGGATCATGTTGGCGGCGGCATGGCCCTGCATGACCCGCCGCCAGTGGTCACGGGAATCGATACTGGGGTCATGCGGCTCCGAGCCGATGGCGGTCGGGTAGCAGATCACTTCGGCTCCGCGCAGGGCCAGAATGCGGGCGGCTTCGGGAAACCACTGATCCCAGCATATGGCTGCGCCGATACGCCCCACCTGCGTATCCCAGACCATAAATCCGGTATCGCCGGGAGAAAAATAATATTTCTCGCAATAGCCCGGGCCGTCGGGAATGTGAGATTTGCGGTAAACGCCCAAAACCGCCCCGTCGGCGTCAATCATGGCCAGGCTGTTGAAACAGATATTCTCGGACTGTTCGAAAAAGCTGACGGGCAGGACCACGCGCAGTTCCCGCGACAGCTCGCGCATCCGCGCGATCGCAGGATTGTCTTCCAGCCGCCGGGCCAGACCCAGATGGACGGGGTCCATATCCTTGCAAAAATAAGGGGTTTCAAACAATTCCGGCAGCAATATCAGTCTGGCGCCTTTAGCGGCGGCGGCGCGCACAAGAGTTTCGGCGGCCGCTATGTTGCCTGTCCGGTCCGCTGCGCAGGCCATCTGTATCGCCGCCATGGTCAACTGCCGCATCACGCCTCCTAAAGCCTTTCTCATACGGTCGGGTTGATCCCCAGCCGGATCGTATGAGAAAGGCTTTCGTTTAATGGTCTAGCCACTCATTTTGACAAAATTAACCATATATCAAACCTATTTGTGAAGAATGTCGTGCACGCAATTTTCAGGGCGGAAAGTCGTCCTTTTAACGGGTTCCGAAACGGAAGTCATGAAATCTCTCTCAAATTTATTGATAACTGGTTCCTACGCCATCAGTTGCATACTTGTTACATTCTTTCTCCCTGTCCTTATGAATGTTCCCGGAACGGTGGCGCTGGCGTTGGGGATGAACCTGTTTCTGCTGTGCGGGCTGGTGCATGGCCGCATTGACTCTGCCCGGTATGAGCGCGGCATGAACCGCCGGTTAATCGGTCTTGTCAGGGGGCAGAAAGCCTTGCTTCAGGATGTAGAAGCCGCCAAGCGCGAATCCGGCCAGCTGGCCGAGATGTTCGATGCTCTGGATCTCAAATCGCATAAGGAAATAGTCAATGAGATGCGCGTTCTCGAGGGCCTGCTGCAACGCATGGCGGAGAAGCGCGGGGAGGTGACAGTGAACGGCGCCGCCGCTCCCGCAGCGCCGCACGCGCCCACGCACGGCGCACGCCTGGTCAACGGGAAAATGGAAATTTCACTTCTGGAGCTCAATGAGGCGCTGGAGGAAAACCGGATCGATCTCTATCTGCAGCCTATTGTCAGCCTGCCCCAGCGCAAGGTGCGTTCCTATGAATGTTATTCGCGGCTGCGCAACGATTCTGGCGCGCTGATTGAACCCGCCCAGTATATTGGCGTTGCCGAAGCGGCCGGCATCGTTTCGACGATTGACAATTTTCTGCTGCTGCGCTGGGTACAGCTTATCCGCCGTCTGCATAACCGCAACCGCGGTGTTGTCATCTTCTGCAATATTTCCGCGCATTCCCTGCGGGATCAGGGGTTCTTTCCGCAATTCGTCGAATTCATGGAACAGAATGTCGATCTTGCCGGATCGATGATATTTGAATTTTCGCAAAGCACCGTGGAAGAGAACACGGCGCTGGAATGGCGGCAGCTGGCGCGCCTGTCCAGGCAGGGCTACCGCTTCTCCATGGATAATCTGACGCATCTGGATATTGATCTGGAAGAATTATCCCGGCGGCATTTTGCGCATATCAAGGTGCCGGCCGCCACGTTGCTGACCGGCATGAAACAGGCGCGCTCGCGGTTTTTATCATCCGACATCAAACTGGCGATGCGCCGTTTCGGGATCGATCTGATCGCGGAGAAAATCGAGGAAGAGGCAACGGTTGTTGGCCTGCTGGAATATGAACTCGATTTTGGCCAGGGTTATCTGTTTGGCGAACCGCGCCGGTCGCGCGGGCCTGACGAATTGCAGAGCGCGCCACAGAGCACCGCAAGACCGGCCATGGTAAATCAGTTTACGTAAATTAGTTTGCACTCCGGTGCTCCGCACTTTATCCAAGCCGCATGGCGAAACGCACCCCACGGACCAAACCACTGGCTCAACAGGTGCGGAGGCTCCACCGCATGCGCGAGCTTGTGGCCCCCGGCCCCGGCGGACACGCTGACAGGTATGACGGGTTTTTATGCGATGTCTGGGGGGTGTTGCATGACGGTGTCGCACCCTATCCGGGTGTGAGTGAATGCTTGGCGCAATTGCGTGCACTGGGCAAACCCATTGTGCTGCTGTCCAATGCGCCGCGTCCGTCGGCCTCGGTCGTCCGGCAGTTGGCGGATTTCGGATATGTAGACGGGCCGGACGGGCATTATGACCGGCTGATTACGTCTGGCGACGCCACCCGCACGGCCCTTGCCAGCGGTTATTATGGCGCCAGCCTGCTGCATATCGGACCGGACCGGGACATGCCGCTGATTGATGGACTGGATGTCGAATGCGGCACCGTCGAGAACAGCCAGTTCGTGCTGTGCACCGGACTTTATGACGATGAACGCGAAAGCCCGGAAGACTACCGGGCGCTGCTGGGAAAAATACTGGCGCGATCCCTGCCCATGCTGTGCGCAAATCCCGATGATGTCGTCATGCGTGGCGGCAAACAGATTTATTGCGCGGGCTCGGTGGCGCGCGCCTATGCGGCCATGGGCGGGGCTGTGACCTTTTTTGGCAAGCCCTATCCGGGTGTCTACAGCCTGTGTCTTGCGGCTTTCAGGGACATTCTGGGGCGGGCCGTGCCTCCCTCGCGGCTTTTGGCCATGGGCGATGGTTTGCTTACGGACATTTCCGGGGGGCAGGCGGCGGGTATGCCAACCCTGTTTTTGAGCGGCGGTATTCATGCGGCGGAGCTAGGCGTGAGGCCCGGCGATCCCGAGCATATGCTTGACGCCCTGAAACGATATTGCGCGAGGGCAAAAATAAAGCTGCCCGACGCGGTCATCTATCGCTGCGTCTGGTAAAATTCAGAAGTCAGGTTGATTAAAAATTCCGGAGGGATCAAAAGCGCCACGCACCCGTCCCTCCAGGGCGGTCAGGGCGGGCGCCTGCGGTTCAAACACGGGAATGGTCCGGCGCATCGCTTCCGGTGCACAGAACAGGGTGGCATGGCCGCCGGTTTCGCCCACTGTCGTGCGCACCAGGCTTTCATTATTGCTCTGTAGCCAGATCAATCCGCCTGCCCAGTCAAAATAATATTTTCCGGGGTTAATCCGGGCGGCCGTCTCCGCCCCACGGTTTGGCGGCACGGACAGACGCCATAGCGGCGCATTGTCTCCCACAAAAAACGACGCGTCCCGCACCCGCCGCCACAGTCCGGAGGCGGCCTGCAC
>SHWM01000080.1 GCA_009693835.1 Alphaproteobacteria bacterium | reverse complement strand
GATAGACACCAGACCATTATAACCGTCATCAATCCACTTGCCGCCAGCATCTTTGCGATATGGCCCATATCCGGCATCGCTCCATACACAAAAATCTGGTGATATTCCCGGATGAACCACCAGGCCGGATTGTATACCTGTATCGCCTGCATAAAGTGCGGAACGGAATCAACGGTGTAGACAATCGGGACCATCCAGAGCCAGAGCAGCGTCACCACCCCCATCATTTCTCGTATATCGCGCAAGAACACCATCAGGATGGCTCCGATCAGCCCCAGCGAAAACGCCATGAGCTGCTGGCTCAGGATAAGTAGCGGAAGTGCTAGCATCCCATAAGACAGCGGAATGGATAATATGAGGCCAAGTAATGTAAACAGGCTGAGTGTGCACACCAGCGTGATTCCCTCGACAATAGCGATATGAACCGCCACCAGAATCAAACTGACTGGTACCTTGCTCAGAATAGCGCGTTTGTCGAAGAACACACTCGTCATGCGCGTGAGGGTGTTCGCAAACGCTGTCCATGGCAGAATTCCCGAGACGAGATAAATGCCGTAACCGTACGTGCCCGACTGCGTTCCAGGAAGACGCGGTCCAATTAAGCCACCGAAAATAATGACAAATATCAGAATTTGCAGCATAGGTGCGATCAGCAGCCAGCCCCGGCCAAGCGCGACCCCTGAATAACGGTCCGCAAAATCCTGCCTCACAAAATGCCATAGCAATGCATAATTCATGTGGTGAACATCACCCTCATCACCCGAACACAGCTGTTGTGGCCCGTTTCATCTGGATCACAGGGATTCATCCATAAAAACGCCATAATTATGGTGCCTTCCTACAGTCAGGTATAGGTCATGTCAAAGACCTTGCTTTTTCCTCTAGGCAGTCTCTATAAGCTGTTAGCACCTTGAAGTATAAGCTATTGCTTGTGAATACTTGGCACGGTTGGTATTTTATTAACTCATATTTGCACCGGCGGGCATGAGTGACCTCTGGCGGGCGGCCGGAAGACGGAACAATAACATGGTCATGAAAGCTAAGGAACAGTCGGAACTGGCCCAGGTCCTTGGCAAGTCTCGTTCCGCCTTCATCGGCGCGGGCGTTTTCAGCTTTTTCATCAATCTGCTGATGCTGGTTACGCCGCTCTACATGCTGCAGATATATGACCGCGTCCTCGCCAGCCGGAACGAAACCACCTTGTGGGTGATAACCTTGCTCGCAGTATCCCTGATCATTGTCTACGCCGCGCTTGAAACCATGCGGTCCCGGGTTCTGGTCCGCATCAGCGGACAGATGGACAGTCTTCTGAATGCGCGGGTGTTCACGGCACTCTTCAAATCCGCGGTGCGCGGACCCGGAGGAGGAGGAGGCCAGGCCATCCGTGATCTCGATTCGGTGCGTGACTTTCTGACCGGCCAGGGGCTGTTCGCATTTTTTGACGCGCCCTGGATGCCCTTATATCTTGCGGCCATATTCCTGATCGATCCCCTGCTCGGCTGGGTGGCGACGGGCGGCGGCGTGGTGCTGTTCTCTCTTGCCGTGCTGACCGAAATTGCCACGCGCAATACACTGGGCGAGGCGAGCGCCGCGAATATGCGCGCCAGCCATTTCGTCGAAGTCAGCCTGCGCAATGTAGAGGCCATTGAAGCGATGGGAATGGTCCCTGCCATGCTGGGCCGCTGGCAGGCCCGGCGCGCCAAAATGCTGCAACTGCAGTCGCTGGCCAGCGACCGGGCCGGTGTGATCACCGCCATGTCCAAATTCACCCGGGTCGTTCTGCAGATCGCCATACTGGGCTTTGGCGCCTATCTGGTGCTTCACGATCATATTACGGCCGGTCTGATGATCGCGGCTTCCATCATGATGGGGCGCGCATTGGCGCCCGTGGAAATCGCAGTCGGCAGCTGGAAGCATTTCCTGACCGCGCGCAGTGCCTATGACCGTCTGAACGCCCTGCTCAAAGCCGTGCCGGCCAACCGGGAGTTTATGCACCTGCCACCCCCAAGCGGCAACTTGCAGGTGGAACAGGCGATCGTGGTGCCTCCGGGCGCCACGGTTCCCGCACTAAGGGGTGTGGGTTTCAACGTCGCCTCCGGGGATATTGTCGGAATCATCGGCCCCAGCGCCGCTGGAAAATCTACGCTGGCGCGGCTGCTGGTCGGGGTCTGGCCGCCTTATTCCGGCAAGGTGCGCATTGATGGCGCAGACATAATGACATGGGACCGGGACCGTCTTGGCCCCTATATTGGCTATCTGCCGCAGGATGTGGAGCTGTTCGAAGGCACGATTGCCGAAAATATCGCCCGCTTTGGTGAAGTCGTTTCAGACCAGGTTATCCTGGCGGCGCAGCGCGCCGGGGTGCATGAGCTGATACTCAAGCTCCCCGCAGGATATGACACGCAAATTGGCCCGGGCGGCCAGACACTTTCTGGCGGACAGCGGCAGCGTGTGGGGCTTGCGCGGGCATTATATGGCGATCCGGTGATTATCGTGCTGGACGAACCTAACTCCAATCTCGACAATGACGGCGAGGCCGCCCTTGCGCGCACCGTGGCCGACCTGAAGGCGCGCCATCGCACAACGCTGGTCATCACGCATCGGCCCAGCCTGCTGGCGTCGGTGGATTACATAATGGTCATGCGGGAAGGTTTGATCGAAAAATTTGGCCCCAGAGATGAAATTCTGGGCCAGTATCTGCGCCCTGCCGCAGTCCCCAGCGTCCCCGCCATCAGTGAGCCGGGCCGAGGCGGCGTTGCCGCGGCAAACCCCGCATGAAGCTGCAGGCTCTCGCCTCCCGCCTCGGGCTTCATCAGGAGGGACAGGACGAATTCACATTCAAAACTGTGATGGCGAATGCTGTTGAGCGCATGCAGGTGCTGTTTGCGCATTCCGATCAGCAGGAAGTTGATAATGAGGCGCTGGTGAATACACGCCGCCCTCTGGTAATCGGTGGCCTCATTATCGCGGTGACATTTTTCGGCTTTGGCCTCTGGGCGGCGATAGCGCCACTGGACAGTGCCGCCATTGCGCCAGGGTTTCTGACTGTTCAGTCCAACCGGCGCACCATCCAGCATCTGGAAGGCGGCATCATAAAAGAGATTTTCGCCAAGGATGGCATGCAGGTAAAAGCGGGCGACGTGCTGATCCGGCTCGATGATACCCGCGCGCGAGCGCAGGCAGACATATTATTGGCAGATCTAAACTCGCAGCTTGCCAGCGAAGCGCGGCTGCTGGCCGAGCGCGATGGCCTTCCCGCCCCTGTTTTTCCAGACGAATTAATGCAGAAGCAGTCTAATGCGACGATCTCGGCCATTCTTGCCGGCCAACGCAACGTGTTCGACACCAGAGTAAATTCTTTGCAGGGTCAAAAATCCATCCTGCAGCAACGGGTCGGGCAATTTGAAGAGCAGATATCGGGCTTGCGCGCCCAGGTAACAGCGAAAGGCACCCAGGCCCGCCTGATCAAGGAGGAGCTGAAAGACCTGTCCGGCCTGCTGGAACGCGGCTACGTCACCAAGACACGCGTATTGGCGCTGAAACGCGAGGAGGCCAGGCTGGAAGGCGAGCGCGCCGAACATATTTCCGCCATCGCGCGCTCTGAACAGGGCATTGGCGAGACCAAATTGCAAATGTTCCAGCTGGAAAAGTCGCGGCAGGAAGAAATCGCCCGTGAATTGCGCGACCTGCAGGCCAAGATAACCGAATTGCGCGAACGCATGGTCGCCGCCAATGATATGCTGCGCCGTATCGATATTATGGCGCCCGTTTCCGGCACGGTCATGGATTTGGCCGTGCACACTGCGGGCGGGGTTATCGGACCCGGCGTGGCGTTGATGGACATTGTGCCGCTGAACGATCTTCTGGTGGTTGAGGTGCACATCAATCCCATCGATATTGATTCAATACGCCCAGGCAACGAAGTCGCGCTGCGTGTCAATACGGTTGATTCACGCCGGACACCCGTAATTACAGGCGTGCTGGAAACCATTTCCGCCGATCGCACTGTCGATCAGCGCACGGGCATGTTCTTTTACAAGGGCCGCGTCCTGATCCCGGCGGAGCAGCGCGAACGGCTTGGCGGCCTGACCCTGCACAGCGGCATGCAGGTAGAGGCGCTGATCAATCGCGGCGAGCAGACGGCGCTGCAATATGCCCTGAAGCCGCTCACCGAAGCCTTCGCCAAGTCTTTCCGCGAAAAATAGGGCCAGGAATATTTCATGCCGGTTTTACACCGCCTGTCCGGCTTAATCCTGATTGCAGCCCTCATGCTGGGTTTTCCTGCGCAGGCCGCATCGACGCTTGAAGAGGCGCTGGCGGCAGCCTATCGCAGCAACCCGCAATTACAGGCAGAGCGCGCCCGCCAGCGCGGCACGGACGAAGGCGTCGCCCGCGCCCTGGGCGGCTTCCGCCCAACGGTGGCCGTTGTGGGTGAGGCGGGCCGTGCGGTGGATGAGTTCCGCATCCGTAATACGTTTACAGGCGCCAAAAATGTAACGGATGTGAATCGCGGCCCGCGCACCATTCAGGCCCAGATGCGCCAGCCCATTTATGATGGCGGTCAGGCGATATCGGATTACCGCCGCTCGGAGGCCATCGTCGAGCAGGGCCGCGCCCGTCTCGTCTCGGTGGAACAGGCTGTGCTGCAGGAAGCCGCGCGCGCCTATGTCGATGTGGCGCGGGATTACCAGGTTGTCAAGCTGACGGACGAAAATGTGGAATATCTGACCGAGGTGCGCACCGCCATCCGGGCGCGTTTTGCGGTCAAGGACGTCACCAATACCGACGTCGCCCAGGCCGAGGCGCGCCTGGCGCGCGGCCTTGCCGACCACCAGGCGGCACAGGGCGCACTGGCCCGGTCGCGTTCCGCCTATCTGAGGGTGGTGGGTGAAGCGCCCGATGGCGAATTAGAAATACCCGTCCCGCCGGGTAAATTGCCACCAACGCTGGACACGGCGCTGGGGGAAGTAAACGACAATCCGGAACTTCGTGCCGCCCGGTTTATGGAGACAGCGGCGCGCGCCCAGATTGGCGTGGTGCGCAGCGGCCTGCTGCCGGATTTGACCTTGCGCGGGGATGTGCGGCGGCAGAACGAAGCCGACCAGAAGAATTTCGTGCGTGACACGTCTGAAATCCTGCTGCAATTGTCCGTTCCGATTTACGAGGGCGGCGTGTCGGCAGCGCAAACCCGGGAAGCCAAACATGTTGCCAGCCAGCGCCTGCTGGAGGTGGAGCTGGCAAGCCGTGCCGCGACCGATGCCGTGCGCGCCGCCTGGGAGGCGCTGATCAGTTCGCATGCGCGGATAATTTCGATCCAGGAAAATGTCACCGCTGCGGAACTAGCCCTGGTCAGCGTTACCGAGGAAGCCCGCGTGGGCGCGCGCACCGTGCTGGACCGGCTCAATGCGCAGCAGGAACTGCTCGACGCCAGGGTCTCGCTGCTGCGCGCCCGGCGCGATAAGTTCATCGCCGGCAATGATCTGCGTTCCGCCATCGGCAAAATGACGGCGCAGGACCTTGCACTGCCGGTAGATCTGTACGACCCGGCGGGTAATTATGCCCGGACCCGCGGCCGCTGGTTCGGCACCGGCATTATGCCCATCGAAAATCCGCCTGTGGAAAATCCCCCGGCAACGGAATAAAAGCGGTCATCCCACCCCGGCCCCTGTGCTATTATAGTTCATGTCTTCCATCACCCATGAACCCATGAGCGGCCTGGAAATGACGGCCTTTGCGCCGCACCGGCCCGCGCGCCCGGAAAAAACCGAAGGCGGCGTCAAATTCACGCTGGTGTCGGATTTTCAGCCCGCAGGCGACCAGCCGCAGGCCATCGAGGCGCTGGTGGCCGGCATCAATGAGGGCGAGCATGACCAGGTGCTGCTGGGCGTCACCGGCTCGGGCAAAACCTTTACCGTCGCCAAGGTGATCGAGGCGGTGCAGCGCCCGGCCCTGATCCTTGCGCCCAACAAGACGCTGGCGGCGCAGCTTTATGGCGAATTCAAAAGCTTTTTCCCCGATAACGCGGTGGAATATTTCGTATCCTATTACGATTATTACCAGCCCGAAGCCTATGTGCCGCGCACCGACACCTATATCGAAAAGGAATCGTCCGTCAACGAACAGATCGACCGGATGCGCCATTCCGCCACCCGCGCGCTGCTGGAGCGCGATGATGTGATCATCGTCGCCAGCGTGTCGTGCATCTACGGCATCGGCTCGGTCGAGACCTATGCGGGCATGACGGTTTCGGTAAAAGTGGGCGACCGGATCGAGCGCAACCAGTTGCTGCGCGATCTGGTGGCGCTGCAATACCGCCGCAATGACGCGGCCTTTACCCGTGGCACGTTTCGCGTGCGCGGCGATGTGGTGGAACTGCATCCCGTGCATCTGGAAGACCGCGCCTGGCGGATTTCGTTCTTTGGCGACGAGATCGAGGCGATCACCGAATTCGACCCGCTGACCGGCGCCAAAACCGGCGCGCTGGAGCGCTTCAAGGCCTATCCCAACAGCCACTATGTGACGCCGCGTCCGGCGCTGAGCCAGGCGCTGGAACGCATCAAGGAGGAGTTGCAGCTTACGCTGGCGCGTTTCAACGCCGAGGGCAAACTGCTGGAGGCGCAGCGCATTGAGCAGCGCACCAATTTCGATCTGGAAATGATCGCCGCCACCGGCTCCTGCGCCGGGATCGAGAATTATTCACGCTTTCTGACCGGGCGCAATCCGGGCGAGCCGCCGCCGACGCTGTTTGAATATCTGCCTGAAAACGCGCTGCTGTTCACCGATGAAAGCCATGTCAGCGTGCCGCAGCTGGGCGGCATGTACCGGGGCGACTATAAACGCAAGGCGACGCTGGCCGAATATGGCTTCCGCCTGCCATCGTGCGTGGATAACCGGCCGCTCAAATTCGAGGAATGGGACGCGATGCGCCCGCAGACCGTCTATGTGTCGGCCACGCCCGGCCCGCGCGAGCTGGAGCGCACCGAAGGCGTGTTTGTCGAACAGGTCATCCGCCCCACCGGCCTGATCGACCCGATCTGCGAAATCCGCCCGATCAAGACCCAGGTCGATGATCTGGTCGCCGAATGCAAGCTGGCCGCCGCCAAGGCGCAGCGCGTGCTGGTCACCACCCTGACCAAGCGCATGTCCGAAGACCTGACCGAATATATGCATGAACAGGGCGTGCGGGTGCGCTACATGCATTCCGACATCGAAACGCTGGAGCGCATCGAGATTATCCGCGACCTGCGGCTGGGCGCGTTTGACGTGCTGATCGGCATCAATCTGCTGCGCGAGGGGCTGGACATTCCCGAATGCGCGCTGGTGGCGATACTGGACGCCGACAAGGAAGGCTTTCTGCGTTCCGAAACCTCGCTGGTGCAGACCATTGGCCGCGCCGCGCGCCATGTGGATGGCCGGGTTATTCTGTATGCCGATAAAATCACCGGCAGCCTGGAACGCGCGCTGGGCGAAACCGACCGCCGCCGCCGCAAGCAGCAGGCCTATAACGCGGAAAATGGCATCACGCCCGAAAGCATCCGCAAGAATATCGGCGACATTCTGGCCAGCGTGTATGAGCGCGACCATTTCAACGTGGCTACCGGCGCCGATGATGTGGCGCATCTGATCGGCGGCAATCTGAAGGCGCATCTGGCGGAACTGGAAAAACAGATGCGGGCCGCCGCGGGCGATCTGGAATTTGAGGAGGCGGCCAGATTACGCGACGAAATCCACCGCCTGCAGGCGGTCGAACTGGCCATCGCCGATGATCCGCTGGCCCGGCAATCCGCCATCGACGGCGCGGTGGCCGAGGGCGCACACCCCCGCGCACGCAGCAAGGGCCGCTCCACCGGCGGCAAACCCGGCACCCGCAAGACGAAATACAAGCGGAGTTAGGCGCGCGTCTGTCTGACAGTTTACGCTACGCCCAAAAGTCAGCCTGTCACCCCGGATTTATTCCGGGGTCCAGGAGTAACGCAGCAAGACGTGAGATTGTGGTCCCTGGACCCCGCAACAGGTGCGGGGTGACACCGAGAATGAGGGACAGGCATCAATCCATCTTGAACCGCCGTCGCAGGGCGAGCAGGAAGAGGCCAGCAAGGCTATCGTCGCCAGCGATTGCAGCGATGCGACGATGGGGATGAGCAGCGGGTTGTCTTTCACCAAAGCTAAAGTGGATTCCCCAGAAGAGGTAGACCAGACGAAAAATGGGCGGAATATTTGTTCAAGCGTGAACTTTGTGATCTCCCATGACTCAACTTTACCGCTAACAGTATCCAACACGAGGTCGGTTAAGGTTTTTGCCCCCGTCACATAATATACGCACCACATGAGTGCTGTAAAACCTATCAACCACACCAATGGTTTATGGATGCTCTGCCCATAATTTGATAAATGCTTATAGGCGAAGGCGGCAAACCGTTCAAACAGGCCAATGTCGCTGCGATTACGGCGGCACTCCATTTCGAGGGCGAAGAACATCGCTTCCTCGTTGCGCGCCCGCAAGGTTTCCATGCCCAGCTTCAGGGTGCGGTAGGCCCGTTCCAATGCCTCTGTGGCAGTGTCATTCTCAAATCCTTCCTGGTCGTACGCACCCTTTGTTTTAAGGAATCGCGTTTTGTGAAATGACATGCCCTGATGAAACGCGCAGCCGTGAAAATTCGGCAATCCATGGAAAATTACCTCGTCAAACCATGCGCTGGCTTGGAATTGGCGGTTTTCAAAAATTGCCTGATCTTTGAATATCGCTTTGGTAAATCTGATCTGCTGAAAGTTGAACTTTGAATCGCCTGCCTTCGCTGTTGAGAAGTCGGCATCAGAATGGAATTTCGTTCTGCGGAAAAACACCAAATCCTCAAAGCTCGCATTGTGGAAATTCACCTTACAGCTGAAAGTTGTCTCTTCAAAACTCAATTCGCGACCCAGAGTCGCATAATTAAAATGAGCTGTACTCATAAAGGTAGCACGGTTGAAAACTGCCATGTTTCCAAATCTTGCATCCCAGAAATTCGCCATGAACTCAAATATCGCGCCATCAAAATTCGCATTGTTCCCGAAATTCGCCTTATCGAAATGCGCTACACGGTCAAAAGTCGCACGGGAAAAATTTGCATCGTCAGCGAATTTTGTACGGCTGAAGTTAGCGTTACCTTTAAATATTGTTTTAGAAAAATTAGCGGTATTACGAAAATTAGCGTTGAGGAAGTCCACATTTCCCTCAAAAGTCACTCCGCCGAAGTCAGCGTCATTCGCAAAATTTGTGTTCACAAACCTTGTTCCGCACCCGAATATCCCACCAGCAAAAACCCCTGGGGCACCGAAATGCACATTACTGAAGTCGGCATTGATCCCGAATGTCACGCCGGAAAAATTAGCATAGTATTCTCTGTTGGTTTTTTCTCCGAGGAGGTTTGTGATTGAGAAGTCATCGGGGAAAGCAACCTTTCGGAAATCCGCTCTTCCATCCTGTTTGTCATCTAGTGGCAAAGATGTTGAAAGTCGTTTTAGAATTTCGCGTTCAAAGTTTTGCCAATCCTTCAATCTAACTTTCCATTCCGCCTTAGGGCTGGGATTACCCACTGCGTCCATTAATGGCAGGTGAAAGCGGCACCAGTCTTTGTCGACGAACGGAAATTCTGCTGGCGCATCGGGAAACTGGCAGGGGAAACCGTGCACCTCCTGGCAGGCGCATATTGGTTGCGGGCTGATTGCGGGCGCGTCGGTCATACGTGCAGCATAGGCCGATTCCAGACAGATCGGCTATGGTGTGTGCCAAGCGCGGGCGCAGAAAACTTTACCAAAGCAAGAAGTCCCAAAAGCCCCCCGCCCCGGCCCTCCCCACGAGGGGGAGGGAGAACCCAGCCGTCGCGCTTGCGCGCTATGGCGGGCGAGGGATCAGAGTGCGGTGGTCAGCCCCTCCCCCACATGGCAGGGCTATCGCATATGGATGTCTTTCAATATGGCGTCTTCCCTTCTCCCTTCGTGGGAGAAGGCCAGGATGAGGGGGTGCGCCTATATATGCGCGCCAGATAAAGCTTAACTTCCACGCTCCCCTCACCCCAGCCCTCTCCCGCTAGGGGAGAGGGAGGTGCGAGCCGGAGAGGTAAACGGCATCTTTCACGCCCTAATAGCCGGGAAACTGGGTGACAGGAAAATGGACGGCCCCGCCACCGGCCTGTATGATCCGCGGCCATGGCATCAACGGCATCAGTCCATCCTAAATCGGCGCTGGTCACCGGCGCATCGCGGCGCATCGGGCGGGCGATTGCGCTGGGCCTGGCGGGCGCTGGCTGGCGCGTGGCGGTGCATTATGGCGATTCTGAACAGGACGCGGCGGCGACCGTGGCCGACATAACTGAGGCGGGCGGCGATGCCATCGCCGTTCAGGCCGACCTGGCCGAGGCGCGGTCGCTGGATGCGCTGATCCCGATGGCGGCAGAGGCGCTGGGTCCGCTTACCTGTCTCGTCAACAACGCCTCGGTGTTTGAAAATGACCGCATGGAGGATTTCACCCGCGAAAGCTGGAACCGCGCCATGCAGGTCAATCTGCTGGCCCCGGCGCTGCTGACCCAGGCGTTTGCGCGGCAGTTGCCCAGGTGGGCATCCGGCAATGTGATCAATATTCTGGATCAGCGGGTATGGCGGCTGACACCGCGCTATCTTTCCTATACACTGAGTAAAAGCGCGTTATGGACGCTGACGCAGACCATGGCCATGGCGCTGGCGCCCGCCATCCGGGTGAACGCCGTCGGCCCGGGGCCGACCCTGCCGAATGACACCCAGGATGCGGCGCAGTTCGCGCATCAGGCCGGATCGACCATCTTGGGGCGCGGCGCCGGCCTGGAAGAGATTGCAGCGGCGGTGCAGTTCATTCTGGCGGCGCCTTCCATGACCGGGCAGATGATCGCGCTGGATGGCGGCCAGCATCTGGCCTGGGAAACGCCCGATGTCGCGGGCCTGGAGGATTAGAGACGATGACGCAGATTGATCCTGCCGATGAGGGGGGTGGCCGGGTGGTGCATCTACCCCCTGCGGCGCGCGAGCGGGGCGAGAAATTCGCCGACGCGGCGCTGGCCGTTCGGCATGTGTTTATCCGCGATCTGCTGCTGGATGCGCATATCGGCGTGCACCGCCACGAAAAGGGCCGCCGCCAGCGGGTGCGCATCAATATCGACCTGACGGTTACGGAAAATGGCCCGGATGCAGGCGACGATCTGGCCAATGTGGTCTGTTATGAGGATATCGTCGCCAAGGTGAAGGCCCTGATCGAGGTGGAACATATCAACCTGGCCGAAACGATGGCCGAACGCATTGCCGGCCGCTGCCTCGAAGATGGCCGCGTGCAGACCGCGCGCATCCGGGTAGAAAAGTTGACAGTAATAGCCGAGGCCGCCAGCGTAGGGGTGGAAATTGAACGGAACAGGATGTAAATATATACATTATTCTAATTGTTTATTTCCTATTGACATCCGGAATTAATTTATGCCGCCCCTCAAAAATAGTTTGTTCACAGAATGAAATTAATGACATTTGTTGTGTTTATATGACAATTCCCTGTCATAAACCCAAAAATGATCCGGTGCCGGATTAAAAAATTTTGTCTAATCAATATGTTACGTATATGCCTAAAAATTAGGCATATCAACAAAGACTTAAGTATTCTGCCCGACTCAGGCCTGAATTAAATAAATTTGCACATGTTTATCCACAGCTTGCGTGGATTGTAAGATTTTATCAATTCGACAATCGCAGACGCATCCCATGCAGGAAATTATTCCCGGACCAGAGGCCAGCCAGGCCGCCAGAACCGGGGTCACGGTCATTCGCGGCTATCTCCGGCAGCTCCCCCACAAGCCCGGCGTTTATCGCATGCTGGGCGTCAAGGGGGACGTTCTTTATGTGGGCAAGGCCCGCAGCCTGAAAAAAAGGGTGGCAAGTTACGCCAAACTGACGGGCCAGACGGTGCGCATCGGCCGCATGATCCAGGCCACTGCCTCGATGGAGTTCATCATCACCGAGACGGAAACCGAGGCGCTGTTGCTGGAAGCCAACCTGATCAAGCGCCTGAAACCCTATTACAATGTGCTGCTGCGCGACGATAAAAGCTTTCCCTATATTCTGATCACCGGCGGGCAGGATTTCCCCCAGCTTGACAAACACCGGGGCGCGCGCAACCGGGCGGGCGAATATTTTGGCCCCTTTGCCAATGCGGGCGCCGTCAACCGTACCCTCAACACCATGCAGAAGGCTTTTCTGCTGCGGTCCTGCACCGATTCGGTGTTTGAAAACCGGACCCGCCCCTGCCTGATGCACCAGATCAAACGCTGCAGCGCGCCCTGTGTGGGCTATATCGATGCCCCCGCCTATGCCGGGCTGGTCGCACAGGCGCGCGACTTTCTCGCGGGCGGCGGTGCGGAAGTGCGGGCCGGGTTAACAGCGGCGATGGAACAGGCCTCGGACGCAATGGATTTTGAGCGCGCGGCGACTTTCCGTGACCGCATCCGCGCCATGAGCGCCGTACAGGCGCATCAGGGCATCAATCCGCAAGGGTTGCTGGAAGCGGACGTATTTGCGGCGCATCAGGATGGCGGACAAACCTGCATTCAGGTGTTCTTTTTCCGTGCCGGCCAGAATTGGGGCAACCGCGCCTATTTTCCGCGCGCCGATAAAACACTCAGCGCCGAAGAAATACTGGGCCCGTTCATCGTGCAATTTTACGACAACA
>SHWM01000079.1 GCA_009693835.1 Alphaproteobacteria bacterium | reverse complement strand
TGAAAGAAGGGCAGCAGGTCACGGTGATGAAGGGAAACGCCCTATGGGAAATAGCGCGTAAAATCTACGGATCGGGCATCGCCTACAGCATTATTTTCGCCGACAACAAACAGCAGATCCGCGACCCCGACATGATCTATCCCGGCCAGATACTAGCTATCCCCGCAGGGAAGTCTCGCGTTGGGACGGGTTCCCCCGCAACGGCGCCACAAAACAAAATGCCGTGATCTGCCCCAGCGCGGTGAAATTTGACTAGCGCTGGATGGCCAAGTCGTATTAGCTTATTCACAAGATCAACAATAAGGCATGGAGCCGAAGAACGGGGCCGCGTGCAAAATCCCAATGAAATAATGGGCGCGCACCAGACAGTTTCACTATCTGGACCATATAACAGTCAACGACATGGGAGGGGAACAATGGCCATCCGAAAGGCTACAATACTGGGGTTATTAACAGCAGGTGTTTTTGCCGGAGTTGCCTGGGCGGAAGTTCCCCCCGAGGTCGCAGCGCGGCTGGACAAGGATTTAACCCCTCTGGGATCACAAAGGTCCGCCAACAAGGATGGGTCAATTCCAGAATGGACAGGCGGCCTGAGCAGCGTACCGGCCAATGTCACCTTTAAACAGGGCGACCGCGAAGCGGACCCGTGGCCGGAAGACAAGCCGCTTTACACCATTACTTCCGCCAATATGGCCCAGTATGCGGACAAGCTGACCGAGACCCACAGCAAGCTGCTGACGACTTATCCCGACGCCTACAAAATGAATGTGTACCAAACCCGCCGCAGTTGCGCGAACCCGGCCAGCGTTTACGAATCGCATAAGAAAAATGCGGTGACGGGAACGATCATACCCAATGGCAACGGCTTTACCGGGTCGCTCGTGGGTCTGCCGTTCCCCATCACCGGTAACGCCAACGAAAATATCTTCAATCAACGGATGCGGTATCGCGGTTACAAGCTGACGCGTCAATATGTGTCGGCCGCGCCTACGCGCAACGGCGAATACTCAGTCTATACGGGCCAGGACGAAGTCATTTTCCCGTATGTCGATCCGAACACAAAATCGGTTGAAGACCTGAATGACATCTGGGCCTATTACATCAACAATACGGTTGCCCCGGCGCGCGCCGCGGGTAACGTCGTGCTGATTTACGACCCCATCAGCGGTGAGCGCAAGGCATGGGTTTACAGCCCGGGCACCCGCCGCGTCCGCCGGGCGCCGAACATCGCGTACGACAATCCAAGCTTCAACGATGACGGACTTTCGACGATCGACGCGTTCAATATGTATAATGGCGCGCTGGACCGCTACGACTACACCTATGTGGGGCGAAACGAAACGATCCTTGGCGCCAATAATTTCAGACTGTCGTCAGACCAGGTCAAATATAAAGTTCTGTTCAACCCGGGTGTGCTCAATGCTGATTATCCCCGGTATGAGTTGCGCCGCGCACATGTCCTGATTGCCAACCTGCGCTCGGAAACCCGCCACATCTACAAAAAGCGCGTCTTCTGGCAGGATGAGGACGATTTCATGACGGTCGCCTCTTCAAATTATGATGCGCGCGGAGAAATCTGGCGGGTGCATGAACAGTTCTCGACCGTCCACTATAATGTGCCAAGCTGCGATACTGCGGGCTCGGTGTCCTACGATCTGAACGCCGGCCGTTATACGGCGCAGGAGTTCTATAACGAGGAACCCTCCATCAATCACTTTGCGGACGAGTTGCAGCTGGATCGCTATACGCCGGACTCGATCCGCCGTATTGGTGTTCGCTAACGCACCAGATATGCTTTAGTATTCAGGGGGCCGGTGGTTTATTCCATCGGCCCCTTTTTTATGTCGAGGCGGTAGATAATTGAGATCCCTTGCCAGCGGCGCCGAGGATAATCCCGAGCCTGAAAATCAATGGCGGACGCTAGCGACGCTTGCCCCCTATCTATGGCCTTTAGGCCGCCCCGATCTGCGCCTCCGGGTCGTTCTGGCCATGCTACTGCTGCTGCTCTCCAAAGTCGTTACGGTGTATGTGCCTTTTCTGTATAAGGCGGCGGTCGACAGTCTTCGTCCGGAAGCTGCGGCGCCAGCAAACTCGGCGGATGTCATGATGCGGATTGCCGCCAGTCTTGATCTGATGGCGGTTCCGTTATTTCTCATTCTGGCCTATGGTTTCGCGCGCGCGCTGCAGCAGGTTTTCACGCAAGGCAGGGACGCCGTCTTTGCCGATGTAAGCCAGCATGCCGCCCGCCAGCTCGCGCTTATTACCTTCCGTCACGTCCATGCGCTGTCTCTGCGCTTTCACCTTGACCGGCGCACAGGCGGGCTAAGCCGCGTCATTGATCGCGGCACCAAGGGCATTGATTATCTGCTGCGTTTCAGCCTGTTCAATATCGCGCCGACGATTCTTGAAATCATGATGGTCGCGGTGATCCTGTTTTATGTCTTCGACGTCTGGTACATGGTGGCAACGCTGGGCACCATTGCAGCTTATATGTGGTTTACCTTTATGGTGACGGAATGGCGCACCTATCATCGCCGCGTCATGAATGACCGTGACACCGAAGCCAACACCAAGGCCATCGACAGCCTGCTGAATTTCGAAACGGTCAAATATTTCTGTAACGAGGAACATGAAAGCAAGCGGTATGACCTGTCCCTTGCGGGCTATGAACGGGCCTCGGTCATCACCAATAAAAGTCTTTCCTTCCTGAACACGGGACAGGGCGTCATTATTGCCGCCGGTCTCGTGGTCATGATGTGCCTCGCCGCCAATGGCGTGATGGCGGGCACACGCAGCATTGGCGATTTCGTTCTGGTCAACGCCATGCTGGTGCAATTATTTGTGCCGTTAAATCTTCTGGGCTCCGTCTACCGGGAAATCAGGCAGTCGCTCGCTGATATGGAAAGCATGTTCAACCTGCTGTCTGAAAATCCGGAGGTGCAGGATGTGCCCGGTGCGAAACCCCTGCGGGTGTCCGGCGGCGAGATGCGATTTGAACATGTGCGCTTCACCTATGAGGCCGGCCGCCCCATTCTGCATGATGTGAGTTTTACCGTGCCGGCGGGCAAACGCGTGGCGATTGTCGGGCCAAGCGGCGCGGGAAAGTCGACGCTGTCCCGCCTGTTATACCGCTTTTTCGATGTCAGCGGCGGACGCATCCTGATCGATGGCCAGGATATCGCCGGGATTACCCAGGCCTCGCTGCGAGCCGCGATTGGAATCGTGCCGCAGGACACCGTTCTGTTTAACGATAGTATTGAATATAATATTCATTATGGACGGCCCGGCGCGACCGGCCCGGAAATCCGTGAAGCGGCCCGGCTGGCCCGGATCGACCGATTTATCGCCAGCCTGCCCAACGGCTATGCCAGCCAGGTGGGCGAACGCGGGCTGAAGCTGTCAGGCGGAGAAAAACAGCGGGTCGCCATTGCCCGGACCATTCTTAAAAACCCGCCGATCCTGATCCTGGATGAGGCCACGTCGGCGCTGGACAGCCATACGGAAAGAGAAATACAGGACTCGCTCGCCGAAATTTCCGCCAACCGCACCACATTGGTCATCGCGCATCGCCTGTCGACCATTGTTGATGCGGATGAAATTCTTGTTCTGGATGGCGGGCGGATTATCGAGCGCGGCACGCATGAAAGCCTTCTGCAACTGGGCGCCGCCTATTCCCGGCTGTGGCGGCGGCAACAGGCCGAAGCGTTGGAAGAAGCCGGGTCAAATCCTGTGGCGGAATTTGAGCCATTGATCAAATCAACCGCATAAGGCGTCACACCTCCAGGACCGTCCTCATTAAACAAACTGGATAAAGCCGCAGCGACGGTTTAGAATTCGCCTCCACATCCGTTGGGGTCTTCCCGGGCGGATACAGCTTCGGGATTTTATTAGCTGCATGGAAGTATTGACCTCGATCTTTGCGCCGATCCACCGCGAAGGGCATCGCTTTATCGCTATCTTCGCCGCCATCACCCTTCTGTTTTTTCTGATTTACGATCCGCTGGGATGGGTCGGCGTGCTGCTGACCTGCTGGTGCGCGTATTTCTTTCGCGACCCGGCCCGCGTCACGCCGCAACGCGGCGGCCTGATCATCAGCCCCGCGGATGGCGTGGTGTCCGCGATTGCACAGGTTCCCCCGCCGGTCGAACTGGATATGCCGGAACCGGTCATGACCCGGATCAGCGTATTCATGAACGTTTTTAACTGTCATGTGAACCGCATCCCCATCGACGCCACGGTCACCCGGACCGCCTATACGCCAGGACTGTTTTTTAACGCATCGCTGGACAAGGCCAGCGAGGACAATGAGCGGAATGCCGTATGTCTGACCACCGAGGACGGTGTGCGCCTGGCCGTGGTGCAGATCGCCGGGCTGGTGGCGCGGCGCATTATCTCCTGGGCAAGTGTGGATCAGAAAATGAAAACCGGCGAACGTTTTGGAATGATCCGTTTTGGCAGCCGCGTGGATGTATATCTGCCCGAAGGCGTGGCCCCACTGGTGGCGCTCGGCCAGACCATGATCGCTGGAGAAACGGTGCTGGCCGATCTGAGCGCCCATGAGCCGGCACGGCACGGCCAAAGATCGTGAAGCAAACCATTTTACCCACCCATATTGAAGCAGTTGGTCCAATATGGGTGGGCATTGCTCCAGGCAGGGATGCCCATGCTGTTTGACAGGCCATCGCGAAGCTCCCTCCCGCTGCGCAGTCTCGCGCCCAACATTCTGACCGTGCTGGGGCTTTGCGCGGGGCTGTCAGGGGTGCAACTGGCCATTCACAACCGCTATGATCTTGCCGTTCTGGCGATTGCGGTCGCCTCCATTATCGATACGCTGGATGGCCGGGTGGCCCGGCTGCTGAAGGGCACATCCAAATTTGGCGCGGAACTGGATTCGCTGTCGGATTTCGTCAATTTCGGCGTGACGCCAGCCCTCATTCTGTATCTATGGACTCTTGAACGTCTGGGCGGTCTGGGATGGATCATCGTCCTTGCCTTCGCGGTGTGCGGGGCGCTGCGGCTGGCCCGTTTCAACACGGCGCTGGACGCCCCCGGCAAACCGGCCTGGAGTGTTAAATTCTTTACCGGCGTCCCGGCTCCGGCGGGCGCCTGTCTGTCGCTGCTGCCCATTCCGCTTTTTTTCGTGGGTTGGGAATGGCTGCGCGAGGCTTCGTTTCTGGTAGGCCTCTATACCTGCGGCATTGCGTTTCTGATGATCAGCCGAATTCCCACTTTTTCGCTGAAACGCGCGCATATCGGGCGTGAAATGGTGCTGCCCATTCTGCTGATAGCGGGGGTGATCGCCGCGGCTGTCGTGGGTTATCCCTGGCTGATGTATGTGCTGACGGGTCTTGGCTATCTGGCGCTGATCCCGTTCAGCGTCCTGAGCCATCGCCGCCATATCCGGGAGTTCCCGCATGCCGCCACTTTTGAAGCCGATGAGGACCGCCTTAAAGGCGGCGGGATAAGCTGAAGCTTAACGATAGGGATCGGCGGCGTCGCGCAGCCCGTCGCCAAAGAAATTAAATGCCAGCACAACCAGAATGACCGGCGCCATGGGCAGCATGATCCAGGGATAAGAGCTGATGGCCGCGATATTCTGCGCCTCCACCAGCAGCACACCCCAACTCGTGACCGGCGGGCGCAGGCCGAGCCCCAGAAAGGATAACGCGGTTTCCCCAAGAATCATTGAGGGGATCGATAGCGTCGCGCTGGCGATCAGATGGCTCATGAAATTGGGCAGCAGATGCCGGCCGATCAGGCGCCCCGGCCCCGCCCCCATCAAAATGGCGGCCGTGGCGAAATCCTCTTCGCGCAGAACCATCAGTTTGGCGCGCACCGCCCGGGCCAGCCCCGGCCAGTCCAACAGCCCCAGTATGGCGGTCAGCCCCGCATAGACCGCAAGCGGACTCCAGTTGACCGGAAGCGCGGCGGAAAGCGCCATCCACAAAGGCAGCTCCGGCATGGCGCGGATGATCTCGATCAGACGCAGGGCCAGGCTGTCAATCAGCCCGCCGAAATATCCCGCCATGCCGCCAATCAGCAGCGCCAGAACAAAACTGATCGAAATGCCGATCAGCCCGATGCTCAGCGAAATGCGGGTGCCGTAAATGACCCGCGAGAGCATGTCGCGTCCGAGGCGGTCCGTCCCCAGCAGATGCAGCACGCCATTCCTGTCCGGGCAGACGAGATGAAAATCAGCCTTCCAACGCCCCCAGAATTCATACTCCGCGCCAGAACAGAAAAATCGTAAGGGCTGAATCCGGTTATGATCAATCACATAGTCCCACCTGAACAGATTCAGATTGGCCACGCCTTTGTAAGCATAGACAAAGGGGCCGGCAAATTCGCCTTCATGAAACAGATGCACCGCCTGGGGCGGCGCAAACAGATAATCCGCATTGCGGTCCTCCAGTGCGTAGGGCGCAATGATTTCGCTGAAAGGCAGGCTGGCATACACCAGCAGCAGAAACAGCCCGCTGACATAAGCCATCCGGCGCCGTCTGAGTTTTTGGAGGACCAGACGCCATTGCGGCGCAGCCGACGCAGTTAATGATATGTCTCTGCCGGTATCATAGGGCGCATGACTGACGAAATGCGGTAACGGATCGGGCGCGCCGTCATTCATGCCGCAGGCCTGCCCGACAGCCGGATGCGCGGATCGAGCAGCGCCAGCAGAAGGTCTGAAACCGCCATCCCGATCACCGTCAGCAGGGCTGCAAACAGCAGGATAAAGCCGGCCAGATAATGGTCCTGCGAACGCAGCGCCTGCAGCAGGACCGGTCCAATGGTTGGCAGATTCAGCACCACCGACACAATCACCGAACCGGACACCATCTGCGGCAGCAGATCGCCGATGTCGGCGATGAATGGATTGAGCGCCATGCGCAGCGGATATTTAAGCAGCACGCGAAACGGCGTCAGGCCCTTTGCCAGGGCCGTCGTGACATAAGGCTTTTGCAGTTCATCCAGCAGATTGGCGCGCAGGCGGCGGATCATGGCGGCGGCGCCGCCGCCGCCGATCACCAGAACAGGTATAACCAGATGTTCAAGCACCGACCGGGCCTTTCCCCACGACCAGGCGGCGTCGATATATTCGGGCGCCATCAGGCCCCCGATCGATAGCCCGAACCATAGATTGGCGTAATAAAGCAATATCAGCGACAGCAGAAAATTAGGTGTCGCCAAACCAATATAACCCAAAAAGGTAAAGCCATAATCGGCAAGACTGTACTGCCAGGCAGCCGACAGAATGCCAATCGGAAACGCTATCAGATAAATCACCAGCACCGTGGCGAAGTTCAAAAGCACGGTCAGCGCAAGACTGTCGCCCAGAACTTCCCGTACCGGTTTGTTATATTCGAAAGACCATCCCCAATTGCCCTGCAGAAAGCCGGAAAAGCCGTTTGCGCCCGGCCAAACCCCTATCCACACGCCATAGCGCTCGATCAGCGGGCGGTCGAAGCCAAACTCCGACCGCATAAACGCGATCTTGTCCAGATTGGCTTCCTCGCCCTGGGCCCGCAGTTCGGCCACCTGATTGGACAGATAATCGCCGGGCGGCAATTGTATCACCAGAAAAATAAGCGCACTGATGGCGATCAGCGTCGGGGCCATGAGCGACATACGATGAAGGAAATAGCGCCCCATGCCGCCTAGGTTCCGGCCTTGTTTTCAGGATCGGGCGCAAACCAGAACTGGTCCGGGCGGTAAATCCCGAAAAACGCCCCCGGGCTCCAGGAATAAAAGGCCTTCGTTGGCGCATTGCGCAACCGCTTCGACACCACTACGGGCTGCCGGACCTGCGACACGGTGCCGATGGTGAAAAGCTGGTCCGCATGAATAGCCAGCATGGCCTGCCAGATCTCACGCCGCCGCTGGGGCGCGGCGATGCGCCATTCCTGCGCCAGCGCCAGCAGTTCCCGCGCCTGAGGTAAATCCGGCGGCTCACCCGCACGGCCGCCCGTCTGGGTATACTGGCCCCAGAACGGCCATTGCAACTGATCCTGCGTCATCGGGGCCAGCTCATAGGGCCCCATGTCGCTGGCGGGCATGCCTGTATCAAGGCCCGGCCACACACTCATCATCGAACGCCCGCCATAGGCGCGGGCGCGCAACGTCTCGCGTTCCGCCTGCTTGATGAAAAGGCCAACGCCGATGCGTTGCCAGTCCTCGGCAATGAGCTGCAGCATGTCGCTTTGCTCCGTAGACGGATCAGCTGTTTCAACGATCATCTCCAGTCTTGAGCCATCCGGCAGTATCCGGAAATCCCTGGAGTCGCGGGCGGTGAGGCCCATCTGATCCAGAAGCTGATTTGCCTGAACCGGATCATACATCGACCATTGCAGCGCGTAGGCGGGAGTATAGAGTTCAGATTGCGGCAGCACGGTATTATTGCTTTCCGTCGCAAGACCAAAATACAGCGAGCGGTTGATCATCTGGCGGTCGATCCCGAGCGAGAGCGCCCGGCGAAAACGGACATCGCGCAGGATGGCGCGAAACGGGGCGCGGCCATAGTTCAGATTTGGATACAGCGCCATTTGCGAGCCTGTACCGATCGGCCACAGATAGGTCACATAACCGCTGCGCGTCTCTCCCCGCTTCAGCGACATAATATCCGAAAACGATAATCCGCGCGCCTGCAGATCGCTTTCGCCGGCGTTGCATTTTGCCGCAATCAGCCGGCCTTCGGTCACTGACATGACCACCTGGTCAATATAGGGCAGCTGACGGCCATTCGCGTCCACCCGATGATAATAGGGGTTGCGCGCAAAGACATACCGGCTGGCGGGAGAAGCCGTTCTGTTGACCCAGGGTTGCAATGTCGGCAAATCCACATTGTCGGAATTATACATATTGTCGCGCAGATTATGCAGCGCCGCCCAATTGCGCACCTTGGTCTTGCCTATCTCGGCGGCAAGCTGTGCCGGATCCGCATATCGGCGATGGAACCGTTTCAGATAATGCGCCGGGCGGTATATGAACAACGGGCTGGCGCGCGACTGGGCGTCCAGAAACATCGGGTTAGGGCTGGGCCAGCTATACCGGACCGTCATTGTGTCGATTATTTCCACTTTGGGCGGAACGCCTTCCACCATGAATTCGGCTTCCGGACCATTCGGGCTAAGCTCCCGGTTATTGACGACATCGTCCCAGAAATATCTGAAATCCTCGGCCGTAAAGGGGTGCCCGTCCGACCATTTATGGCCGGGCCGCAGATGCAGTGTAAAAATGCGGTCTTCCACATTATCCACGCTGGCCAGTATGTCCGGGAATAGCCGCAGATTACGGTCCCTGCCCAGGAGGCGCGCATAGCCATAGACAGCCATGTAACGAATATCGCGCGATTTGCTGATGAGGGTGCGCAACGTGCCCCCATGTATACCGGCGGACATATTCTCGCCGGAAAAGTGGACCAGCAGCGGCTGATCCGGCAGACGGGCCGCCACCGGCGGCAAGACACCCGCCGACACCTGCGCCTGCAGCGCAGGTGTTTCCATATAATCACCTGCCCGCGCATTAAGGCATACTGGCGCCAGCAGCAGCGCCACGATCACCATCTGACGCACGGTCATGAAGCCGGCGCCCCGACACGCACGCTGTGCCCCCGCGTCAGTTCGATCATCGTGCCGCCGTCCCCCCGCAGCAGCCGGTAGGGCTGGGGCCATTCCGGCGGGCCGGCCGGCCGTTCCGCCGCCAGCCGCTGAAAGTCCAGCCGTGCATCCAGATCAGGCTTTGGCACTGCGGCCAGCAGCGCCCTGGTATAGGGATGGGCCGGATGGGCGAACAGGTCCTCTGCGGCTGCCTGCTCGACAATGCGGCCGCCGCGCATGACCAGAATATGATCGGCGATTTCGCGCACCACGGCAAGATTATGGCTAATAAAAAGATAGGTCAGACCCAGACTGTCCTGCAATTCTTTCAGTAGCCTGATGATCTGCGCCTGCACTGGAACATCCAGCGCTGAAACCGGCTCATCACACACCAGAAGTTCCGGGCCAAGCGCCAGCGCCCGCGCAATCACAATGCGCTGACGCTGACCACCGGAAAAGGCGTTCGGGTATCGCGCCAGATGCTGCGGCTCCAGCCCCACCAGCCGCATCAATTCCCGGGCGCGGGCGGTCTGCGAGACGCGGGTGCCGATACGGTGAATGATCAGCGGCTCGCGCAGGGTTTCCAGTATCGTCATGCGCGGATTGAGGGACGAGTGCGGGTCCTGAAAAATATATTGCGCCCTGCGCCGGTAGCGCAGCAAAGCCGCGCCCCGCATGGCCAGAACGTCTTCGCCATCAAACCGGACGGCGCCGGCATCGGGCAGTGTGGCGCGCAATATCAGCCTGCCCAGGGTGGTTTTGCCGCTCCCCGATTCCCCCACCAGCGCCACACATTGACCGCGCGGCACGGTGAAACTGACATCCGCCACTGCGACTTCACCACTGCCGTTTTTGCCGTGGCCGGCATAGGTTTTGTACAGGCCCTTCACTTCCAGCAGCGCTGGTGCGGACGCGGGAGGCGTCCGATGCGCCGGTGCGCCCGACAGCCGCGGCGCCGCGGCCATCAGATCGCGCAGATAAGGATGGCCGGGACGGCGGAATATATCCTCGCGGCATCCCGCTTCCACCAGTTTTCCGTCATGCAGCACGACCACCTCATCGGCGATATTGGCCACGACGCCAAGATCATGCGTGATCATCAGCACCGCCATGCGCAACTGCTGCTGCAGATTTTGCAGCAGCAATAATATTTGCGCCTGAATGGTGACATCCAGCGCCGTGGTCGGCTCATCGGCGATCAGCAGCGAGGGCCGGTTGATCAGGGCCATGGCGATCATGGCGCGCTGGCGAAGCCCACCGGACAATTCAAACGGATAGGCCCGATAGGCGCGTTCCGGGTCGGGGAACCCGCTGAGGCGCAACATGTCAATCGTGCGCGCGCGCCGTTCTTTGGCGGACAGGCGCAGATGCCGGCTGAGATTTTCGCTGACCTGATCTCCGATCCGATGCACCGGCGACAGCGCGCTCATCGGCTCCTGAAAAATGATCGACATATAGCGGCCGCGCAACGCCCGCAGGGGTGCGCCGCGCCTTGCAAGTTGCGCCACATCAATGCGGGGGGTAGCCTCGTCTTCGTCATGATCAAACAATATTTCGCCGCCCAGAATTCTGGCGTTGCGCGGCAGAAGGCCCATGATGGACTGGCCGATCACGGTTTTGCCGGAGCCGGACTCCCCTACCAGAGCCACGATCCTGCCGCGAGGCACACGAAACGACACGCCATCCACGGCACGCAATTTACCGTTGGGCAGATCAAATTCGACCGTCAGATCATTTATGCGCAACAGTTCGTGCAAGGAATCACCCGAAAAGCGCTTTTCTGTTATATACCGTTAAAACACGCCAAAGTTCCATAGCCGCATGACCGTCGCCCCCTTCTCCATCGCGCATCTTACCGATCCGCATCTGCCCCTGCTGGCGGAAGAAACCGGCCTGTTTGCAGCCGTGCCGGACAAACGTCTGAGCGGCATAGTGTCATGGCGGATGAAGCGGCGGCATATCCACCTGCCGCGGATTCTATCCCTTTTGACGGACGATATTCACGCCCATCTTCCGCAGCATATTGTGCTGACCGGCGATCTGCTGAATGTCTCGCTGCCGCAGGAATATCTGCGCGCCGCTGACTGGCTCGGACAGCTCGGAACACCGGCGGATGTCAGCCTCACACCCGGCAATCATGACGCCTATAGGCCAGGCGCCTTTGAGGCCGGGGCGAACCCGTGGATGGCTTATATGCAGGGTGATGGTCCGGCCAGGGACGCGGGCTTTCCCTATTGCCGGATACGCGGCGGGATCGCCCTGATCGGTGTGTCTACCGCCATGCCGACACCTGTGTTTTCCTCGGCAGGCGAGCTGGGCGCGAGACAATTGTCGGCGCTGGCGGAGATTCTGGCGGCACACAGCAAGGCGGGCCGGATGCGCATCCTGATGCTGCATCATCCGCCAGGGGGCGCGGGCGCGTCACGGCGCAAGGGGCTGCGCGATCGCGCCGCTTTGCAGCAGGTGCTGGCGCAGCATGGGGCGGAACTGGTGCTGCACGGCCATACCCACACGGGTGTTCTGGATCAGATACCCGGGCCGCGGGGGCCGATACCGGTGCTGGCGCCTTCCTCGGCGTCGGCGCTGGACCCGCACCGCGAACATGCGCGCTGGCACCTGCTGGAAATTTCCAGCCCATCCTCCGGCCAGTGGCAAACGCAGGTCACCGTGCGCGGCTATAACCCTGTTTCGGGACAGTTTGAAACACAGGGCCAATTCAGCCTTTTAGCCTAGCTCTTGTCTGCATTTGCAGCCATGATAGGCGCAAATAAATAACAGCATCCTCCTGCGCTAAAGCTTCGGAGGACAAGGGGGGGCAAGCACATGAACCGTCTGGATGGCAAAGTCGCGCTGATCACGGGCGGGGCGCGCGGCCTGGGCGGCGCCGCCGCCAAAATGATGGCCGCCGCCGGGGCCAGTGTCCTGATTACCGATATTCTGGATGAGGTGGGCGCCGCCACCGTTGCCGATATTGAAAAGGCCGGCGGCAAGGCGGCCTTTCTGCATCATGACGTGGTCAATGAGGACGACTGGGCGAAAGTAGTGCAATTCGCTGTCAGCAGGTTTGGCGGGCTGGATATTCTGGTCAACAATGCCGGCATCGCCGGCAGCGGCAAAAGCATCGAGCACACCACGCTGGAGGCCTGGCGCCGCGTTATCGCCGTTGATCTGGACAGCCTGTTTCTGGGCATCAAGCACGCTATTCCCGCCTTGCGCAATCGCGCCCCCAGATGGCCGGGCGGTGGGTCCATCATCAATATCTCCTCGATCATGGGCATGATCGCGATGCCCAACGCGGCCGCCTATATCGCGGCCAAGGGCGGCGTACGGCTGCTGACCAAGGCCGCGGCGATGGAGCTTGCGCCCGACAAAATCCGGGTCAATTCGGTGCATCCCGGCTTCACGGAAACCGATATGGTGAAAAACGCGCTGAAGGACCTGGCCAAAGGTACCGGCGGCATC